>NZ_CP049869.1:2477500-2718035 GCF_011300455.1 Sphingomonas piscis | reverse complement strand
GCCCGGAACCATAAGGCTGCCGTGCAGCACGTGAAGGGTCTGGAGGAAGCCACCGCTGCTTGATGCCTTGTCCAGCAGCCGTGCGTCTTGCGGGTGAAGGTACAAGGTCGTGCGGGTCGGCCTTGCTCCGGGCTGCGGGGGCGGCGAGGTCAGGGTCGCCACTACCGGCCCGCCCTTCGGCTTGAACGCGAGACTGGCGAGCTTCTCCTTCGGTCCAGCCTGCTTCAGCGCTGCAGTAGCGTAGGCAGACGGTGGCAAGCTGGCGACGGCTGTCACTTCCCGCTGAGGATGGAGCAGCCCTTCAATCTCCTCGTGCCACACGAGCACCGCGCCGGAGAGCGAGATGGGGATGATGAGAATGGCCAGGGTGAGACCAAGCCACTTGTGAATCTGGAACCACAGGGCGCGGAGTTGCTGCTTCGTCATGCCCGCTTGCTAGCGCAGTTGCGAACGGTTCTCAATAACCATTGCTCAGCTTGCAGCAAGGCGGCGTCTCTCAGACAAAGCGGCGATGCCCTTGATCCGAACCCTCCTTGTGGCGTTGCTCGCCGTTCTTGCTGCCTCGAGGTCAGGAACAGCCCAAGCGGCGGAGCGCCCCATTACGAACTCGGAAGCGCTGGCGCTCGATGCCAATCAATACGCGGTTCGTTTCGCCGTCACGCCGGAAGAGGCGCTGTGGCGGCTGCGGGCACAACAGGAAAGCGTCACCCTGAGCGACGCGATCCGCCGCCGCTTCAAAGCTCGCCTCGCAGGCATTTCGATCGAGCATGTTCCATCCTTCCAAATTCGCGTGCTCCTGACCGGAACCGACCTGGTACCACCGGAGGCTCTGAAGGTAGCGGGTAGAACGCTGCCGATCGTTTTCGTGACGGGCGCGTCGGCCACGCGCGAGCAGGCCGATCGGGCGATGGTGCAGTATCAAGCGGCGTTTCGCGACCAGCTTCCGAACGCCCGCGGCATGGGCCACGATCAAAGCACCGGCGACGTCGTGCTGCTCGTCACGAGGGCCGATGCCGATCTGCACGGACTGGAGCCGATCCGGGCTCAGGCGCAATCGATTGCCGGTGTGCCGGTGCGCATCGAAGTGGCCGACCGACCGACCAACCTTGCGGCAACGGGCGGCGGCCGGGTTGAAGGCGTGGATCCGGCGAATGGCCGCCGATATGCCTGCACCACCGGTTTCGTCGTCACGGATGGGCAGCGCAACGGCATCGTGACCGCGGCCCATTGCCCCAACGATCTGGTCTACCGCGACGAGGATGGCGGACGGGTTCCACTGAGCTTTGACGGCCAATGGGGCTGGCGATACCGCGACGTCCAGCTCCATGTCAGTCCGGAGCGGCTCAGTCCCCTCTTCTACTCCGACCGGCCAAGCGGCACGGTGAGACAGGTCACCGGCTGGCGAAACCGCACGAGCCTGCGCGCAGGTGAATGGCTGTGCCACTATGGCGAAAGTTCCGGATACAGCTGCGAAGTGGTCGAACTCACCGACTATTCGCCGCCGCGAGACCTGTGCGGCGGTGCCTGTGCGCCGACCTGGGTCACTGTCAGCGGGCCGGTTTGCCGGTCGGGCGACAGCGGCGGTCCGGTGTTCATTGGCGGCACTGCCGTGGGCATCACCAAGGGCGGCAGCAACACCGGCAGCCGGTGCAACTTCTACTACTTCATGTCGACGGATTTTCTGCCGGAAGGTTGGCGGCTGCTGCATGGTGGTGAGGTGAGAGAATCGGGGGAGGCAGTCACGGGAGTAAAGCCGTGACGTCGGCTGACGCGAGCTCTGCTCGGTCGCCGGCGACCTGCGGCGTCTCTTCGCGCTGCCTCAGATTGCTGCGCGCTCATTCGGCTGCGCTCGGCGCCTCGGTGGTAGCGGAGGAGGGACTTGAACCCCCGACACGCGGATTATGATTCCGCTGCTCTAACCAGCTGAGCTACTCCGCCCCACAGGGGCGTGCACGCCTGAACGGCGCGAACTCGCGGGCATATAGGTCCGGCTTCCCTGCCGGTCAACGCGAAGGAACCGCTGCCCCCTGCCCTCGTTCAAGCGAGCAATTGGAGGCACTTGAATGGACCCGTTGACCCCCCTCGACACACTTTGCCGCATCATTGTTCGGGCGCGCGAATATGAAGCGCAGACCCCGACGGATTACGATGGCGGCGAGGCAGCCGACAATGTCGATGATGAAGAGGAAGGCACTCTCTCCGTCCTCGACGACACGATCAACGATAGCGTCGAGGAAGAACTTCAAGCGGCTTTTGAGGACCTTGGCGAGGACCAGCTGGCCGAAGTTCTGGCTTTCTGCTGGGTCGGTCAGGGCACCTATGATGCCGCCGACTGGGACGAGGCCTATGACGAAGCACAGTCCGAGGTTTCCGATAGCGTCGACGGCGCGATCGACGAATTGCTCGACATGCCGATGCTTGCCTCGGTGATGGAGGCGGGACTCGCCGCCTTCGATCTCAGCTGCCAGGGTGTCGGCGACATCGGCTAACGCCCGCGGAACGGATAAACCTGCAGCGTCTCCCACGGGCCGCCGAGATAACGGTGCAGGCCAAGGCCATGGATCAAGAGCGGTCTGGGCTGAAACCCTGATTCGAGACTTGCGAGCAGTTCGCGGGCCGCCTTCGGTGCTACCTTGTTCTGGATGGTGACGTGCGGCCGCCAGCCTTGCGCATCCTGTGCCGTCAGCAATCCTTGGAAATCGGCGGCCAGGCGAGCGCGGACCTGATCCAGATCATCCGAGGCGACGCGATAAGCGACGCCCCCGCCCAGATTTATTAGGCCGGAGATCAGCACTTGCGGCGGCGGTTCCTTGGCGAGCTCGCCCAGGCGGTGCCGGACCTCGCGCTCCGCAGAAGGCGGAAGTGCATGAAACATGGTAAGATGCGCCGCGAGGTGATTTCGTTCAGGCGGGAAATGCCGTTGTCTTAAGTCGTTGAGCCAGTGCTGGTCCGCGTCGCCCAGGACGGCGGTGACGATCAGCGCGCCGCTCACTGGCCGCGCCAATCCTGGCGGTCGACTTGCTCCAGTCGTTCATATGCTTCGCGATCGCAGGTGAGGACGAGGTGTTCGCCGTCGACCTTGGCGAGCCGCCACGGCACGCGTCGGAAGGTCTCGCCGACACCTGCCAACCCACCTTCCGACACGACCACATAGGCCAGCCGCCCACTGCCGCAGCCCACCATGCCATCGACGCAGCTGCCCTTCTGCTCACCTTCAAGCATGAAAGGCGCGCTTCCGAGCAATGATACGGGAAAGAGTTTCTCCCCCGGTTCCGTCTCGCTCGCTTCCGCAGCTACGCGGGCACCCTCCTCCAGCTTCGCCTGCCTTCCGAGCCATCGCCAGACACCGAACAGGTTGAGCAAAGTCATAACGACGTTGGTCCACATCAGGGCAGGCTGCCCCGTCAGGTAACCCACGGTGAACCATGCAATTGAGCCCAGGGTGAAGACGATGAAGCCATAGCCTGTGATACGGCTGCCCAGGTTGGATGCCGTCAGGCATGCCGCGAAAATTGTGGCTGCGGTCGCAATCCACGAAGCGATATTGTCCATGCAACGCCAATGCGCGGCACGGCGCTCGGTTCAGATTTCGACCTGGCTTCCGAGCTCGACGACGCGATTGGTCGGCAATTTGAAGAATTCCATCGCGCTTTCCGCATTGCGCAGCATCCAGGCGAAAAGTTTTTCGCGCCAGATGGCCATCCCAGGACGGCTGGACGCCAGCAACGTCTGACGTGCGAGGAAGAAGCTGGTGTCCATCATCTTGCAGATGGGGCCGCAGGACTTCAGCGACCCGAGGGCATCGGGAACGTCGATGTCCTCCATGAATCCGTAACGCAGCTTAAGGCGGTAGAAGCCGTGGCCATAATCCTCCGTCTCCGATCTTTTCTCGTCGGGAACGTAGGGCACGTCCTCAATGCGAACCGTCAGCAGGATCACACGCTCGTGAAGCACTTTGTTGTGCTTGAGGTTGTGAAGGAGCGCATGCGGAACGCCATTGGGTGAGCTGGTCATGAAGACGGCCGTACCGGGAACACGCGTCGCACTGGGGGCGGCCGACTTGATGAAGATTTCCATCGGCAGGCTCGCCTCCTGCATCCGGTCGATCATCAGCTTCCGGCCCCGTGCCCAGGTAGTGAGCAGAGTGAAGGCGACGGCGCCCACCAGGAGCGGGAACCAGCCGCCGTCCGGCACCTTCAGCAGGTTCGCAGCCAGGTACAGACCGTCCACCGCGAAGAACAAGGCTAGCAAGCCGAAGGCCAGCACACGGTTCCAGTTCCAAAGGTTGAGCAGGACTACCGCGATCAACGCCGTGTCGATCAGCATCGCACCCGTCACGGCGATGCCATAGGCGGCGCCGAGATTGGTCGAGGAGCCGAAGCTGACGACCAGCAGGATCACCATTACCATCAGCGCCCAATTGACGACCGGAATGTAAATCTGGCCAGCCGCGCTTTCGCTGGTGTGGGTGATCCGCAGCCGCGGAATGAAGCCGAGCTGGATCGCCTGCTGAGTCACGGAGAATGCACCGGAAATCACCGCTTGGCTGGCGATCACCGTCGCCGCCATGGCGAGCAGCACAAGCGGCAGACGAAGGAACTCGGGCGCAAGGAAGAAGAAGGGGTTCTTCACCGTCTCAAGCGCTTGAGCATAGGGCTGCTCGAGCAGCATGGCGCCCTGCCCCATATAATTGAGCAGCAGCGCCGGAAGCACGAAGTAGATCCAGGAGACCTTGATCGGGCGGCGGCCGAAATGGCCCATGTCCGCATAGAGCGCTTCGGCCCCGGTTACCGCCAAGACCACCGAACCCATCGCGACAAAGGCGCGCATCGGCTCCTGCGCGTAGAATGCAAAGGCGTTCAGCGGATTCAGCATCGCCATGATGATGTTCGGGTGCGAGACGATGTGCATGACGCCGAGCGCCGCAATGGTCACGAAATATGTGACCATGATCGGGCCGAAGAGGAGTCCGACCTTGGCCGTACCGCGCGACTGGATTGCGAACAGACAGACGAGAATGCCGACGGCGATCGGCAGAACATAGGGCTCGAACCCGCGGTTGACCGTCGTAATACCCTCGACCGCCGACAGTACGGACATGGCGGGCGTAATCATGCTGTCGCCATAGAAGAGCGCCGTTGCGAACACCCCGAGCAGAACGATGCCGCTGGTCCATCGCCGCTTGCCGCTCAGCGTTCGGTTGATCAGCGCGAGCAGCGCCAGACTGCCGCCCTCCCCCTTATTGTCCGCCCGCATGATGATCGCGACATATTTCAGCGTCACGATGATCATCATCGACCAGAAGATAAGGCTCAGGACGCCGTAAACATGCAGCTGGTCCGGCGCGATCTTGTGATGGCCGGCAAAGGTCTCGCGAAAGGCATAGATCGGCGAGGTTCCGATGTCGCCGAACACGATGCCGACGGCACCGACGGCGAGCTTCGCAAGCGATCCCTGCGAGTGCCCGTGCGATGCGTCGGCGGGCGGCTCCGCCTCGGCGGCACCGGTTGCTGTGATGTTCATTGAAACAAAGGTCCGACTGGGCCGACTGCGAAACGCATCCCGATTGTCCCCGGCTGCAGGAATCCGCAGCGGCGCGGTCCGTTAGCACTTGCAACATAGGGGTGCAATCGGCGGGGACAAGCGGGCGGGCCCCGTCTATACCGCGACCATAGCAACATCACGAAAGCGAACGATCCATGCGGATTGGGGTGCCAAAAGAAATCAAGAATCACGAGTACCGAGTCGGCCTGACGCCGGCCTCTGTCGCGGAGCTAGTCGCGGCCGGTCACGAATTGGTGGTCGAGACCAATGCCGGAGGCGGGATCGACTGCCCGGACGCCGCTTACCAGAGGGCCGGTGCGACGATCCTGCCGACGGCCGCGGACGTCTTTTCGGCCGCGGACATCATCGTCAAGGTTAAGGAACCGCAGCCGCAGGAGATTGCCCTGCTGGAACCACGACACATCCTCTTCACTTACCTTCACCTCGCTGCCGACAAGCCGCAGGCGGAAGGGCTGATGAAGTCGGGTGCGACCTGTATTGCCTATGAAACGGTGACGTCGCGATCCGGCGCACTGCCGCTGCTGAAGCCGATGAGCGAGGTTGCGGGCCGCATGTCGGTGCAGGTCGGCGCCCACTACCTCGAAAAGGAACAAGGCGGCCGTGGCGTGCTACTCGGCGGTGTTCCGGGCGTTGCTCCGGCTAAGGTCGCAATCCTTGGCGGCGGCGTTGCTGGCGTGAACGCGGCGCAGATGGCGACCGGCATGCGGGCGGACGTCACCATCTACGACATCAACAATGAGCGTTTGGCCGAGCTCGACATGTTCTTCTCGAGCCAGATCAAGACGGCTTATGCCTCACGCGCGGCGATCGCCCGCGCCGTCGAGGAAGCCGAACTGGTGATCGGCGCCGTGCTGGTGCCGGGCGCCGCCGCACCCAAGCTGGTTACCCGCGACATGTTGAAAACGATGAAGCGTGGATCGGTGCTGGTCGACATTGCCATCGACCAGGGCGGCTGCTTCGAGACCAGCCATGCAACCACCCATGCCGACCCAGTCTACGAAGTCGACGGCGTCATTCATTATTGCGTCGCCAACATGCCTGGTGCGGTGGCGCGGACAAGTGCGTTCGCGCTGAACAATGTCACCCTGCCCTTTGCGCTGAAGATCGCAAACCTCGGCGCGGAAGCCGCGATGAAGGTCGATCCGCACCTAGCGATGGGGCTCAACGTGTCAGGCGGCAAGATCCGGCACCAGGCCGTCGCCGAAGCGCTCGACCTGCCATTCGAAGCCGCGGCATAGTTGGAACACAACGAGAACGTGGTCGTTTAGAGTTCAAGCAAATCAGAGGCTTGACCAATGACCGACCACGTTCCCGACAACCCGAAGCAGCACCCCACCTCCAACGCCGTCAAGGATCCCGACAATTGGGTTACCGGCGATGAGCAGATGACCGGTGCGCAGGCGTCTTACCTGCAGACCTTGAGCGAAGAAGCTGGCGAGGAGTTCGATCCCTCGCTGACCAAGGCGGAGGCGTCCAAAAAGATCGACGCTCTCCAGGAAGAGACCGGGCGCGGCGACTGATCAGCGCCGAGGCGGCGCTGGCTGGGCCGAGAAGGCGGCAGCCGCATCTTCGACCAGCGGGCGCCAGCCTGCGTCGGCGGGAGCGTTCGCCAAAAGCTTGCGCCACGTGTTCACGGCCGCCTGCGGTTCGCCCGATCGAGCCTGCGCCAGCCCGCGGAAGAAGCCGGTCGCCGGGTGACCTGGCGCGATCGCTTCGGCGCGGGCAAACGCAAGTTGTGCGGGCGGAGTCATGCCCCGACCCTGCTCGACGAGTGCGTTGGCAAAGCCGATCCACAGCGGCAGGTCGCCCGGGTAGTGCTTCACTGCATTGGCAAGCACGCCTCCGGCCTCAGCGTGTTTGCCGCGGGCAGAAAATGAATCGGCGATCAGCAGCCAGCGCTCGCTCGCATTGAATTCACCGAAGAAGACATGCCGGGCTCGGGCGAAGGACAGCCCTGGTGCGGCGGTATCTGGCTTTGCAGGGGCACCGAACAGGTTTGGTCGGCCCTGCAGCGTGTAACCGGCGCTGCCCAGCAGCAGCGCGGCAAGCGACAATTTGAGCAGCGCGCCGCGGTTGCCAAGCAACCATAGCAGGCTACCCGCCGCGGCGACGAGAGCAAGAAGGATGAAGTAGCCAGTCATCCCGCCCGCCTCATCCGGATGCGCCGGCGGATAATCAACAGGCCGGCCGCAAGCATGGCCAATGGCGCAAGCCATAGAGGCCAAGTCACGGGTGCCGCCGTCGGCCGATAGCTGATCCAGTCGCCGTAACGCTGAATCAGCCACTTCCGGATCGAATCGGGCCGCTCACCCGCCGCTATGCGAGAGCGGATCAACGCCCGCATGTCGCCAGCCAGTTCGGCATCGCTGTCGCTCACCGACTGGCCTTGGCAGACGAGGCAGCGGATCTCGTCCATCAACCGGCGCGCGGCCGCTTCCTGGCCAGGGTTCGGCAGTTGCCGGTCCGCCCAATCCGCGGACGGCAAATTGCTGTCGGCCCAAACGGGCGCCGCGCAGGCAAGCGCAAGGGCAAGCCACCAGCGGCTCACCGCGCCTTCTCCAGCTCAGCCAAGATGGTCGGAAGGTCAGCCTCATTGATCGGTCCGACTTGATGAAAGCGGATGACCCCTCGGCCGTCGACGACGAAGCTTTCGGGGACGCCGGAGGAGCCGAGCGCCATCTGTACCCGGCTCTCCGTGTCACTGCCGATCCGTTGATAAGGATCGCCACTGGCAGCCAAAAACGCCCTCACGTCTTCGGGTCGGTCGCGAATGGCAATGGCGTCAATCCGTACGCCGCGCCGATGCAGCGCACCGAGAACGGGCGCTTCGGCGATGCACGGGACGCACCAGCTCGCAAAGATGTTCAGCAACCGCGGCTGCCCACCGCGAAGGTCGGATGATTGCAGCCCAATTTTTTCCGGGATTGCAGCCGGCAACGCGAATTGCGGCAGGGGCTGTCCAACCAGGCGTGACCGGATCACCGTCTCGGCAGGCACCGACAAGCGCCATACGAAGACGAGCAGGATCGCTACCCCAAGCAAGAGCGGGGTGAAGCGCACCAACCGGCTCATGTCCAACGCTCCTCGCGGCGGGGATGACGTTCCCGCCACGTCCGCCAGAGCCGAGACAGAAGCGCCAGCGCCCCGCCGAGCGCGATCAGGATCCCACCGAGCCAGATCATGGTGACCATCGGCTTCCACCAAAGTCGCAGTTGCCAGCGTCCGTCTGCATCCTGCTTGCCGATCACGCTATACAGCTGCCCTCCCCCGAAGGTGCGAATGTCCGCTTCGCTCGTCTGGGTCGGCGGATCGGTGAAGTAGCGCGACTGAGGGCGGAGGATGGTGACTCCGTTTCCGCGTGAGGCGCGCAGCTCGGCCTCGATGGCCGTCCAATTTGGTCCGACCGCCGGTCCGACATCCGCCAGCTCGATCGTCCAGGGCCCGACCGTCACCCGTTCTCCAACCTCCACGGCCGCCAGTCTCTCTTTCGTCAGCGCGCTGTCGCTCGCCATTCCGACTAGGGCAACGGCGATCCCGAAGTGCGACAAGGCCATGCCGTAGGTCGCCATGGGGGTGTGAAGTGGCTTGCGTCGTATAAGTGGCACGACGCTTGCCAGCGCAAGGTAGCCGGCAACCACCAGTCCGAGGCGGGGAAGTAGTGCCATCTGTGGTGCCAACAGCAAGGTGGACAGGAGCACCGCCGCTCCCGCCAGTGCGGGAATGACTAGTCGCTTCACCACCGGGCGCCGCTCGCGTCGCCAGCTGAGCAGCGGGCCGGCGCCGACGAGGATCGCAAGAAGCAGGGTCAGCGGTCCCGCCACTGCGTTGAAGTAAGGCGGTCCGACGGACAGCTTCTCGCCGGCGACCGCTTCTACCATCAATGGGTAGAGGGTTCCGACGAAGACGAGACCGAGGATGACGCTTAGAAGCAGGTTGTTGGCGACCAGGCCCGCCTCTCGGCTCAGCAACTCGAATGGCTCGCCTTCCTTCAGCTTGCCGGTACGCAGCGCGAAAAGGGCGAAGGCCGCCCCTACGTACAGCGCCAGCAGAACCAGGATGAACGTGCCGCGGCGTGGGTCCACCGCAAAGGCGTGGACCGAGGTCAAGATGCCCGATCGCACGAGAAACGTGCCGACCATCGACATGGAAAAGGCGATCATCGCGAGCATCATGGTCCAGGCCCGCAATGCGCCGCGGGCTGCGAGCACGTTGATCGAGTGGAGCAAGGCGGTGGCCGCGAGCCACGGCATCAGCGACGCATTCTCGACCGGGTCCCAAAACCACCAGCCGCCCCAGCCAAGCTCATAATAAGCCCAGTAGCTGCCGGCGGTGATTCCGAGGGTAAGCAGGATCCAGGCGCCGAGCACCCACGGCCGCATCGCCCGGGCAAGCGCACGATCGACCTGGCCCGTCAGCAGCCCGCCGACAGCAAGGCTGAACGCCACCGACAGGCCCACATAGCCGAGGTAGAGTGTCGGCGGGTGGAAGGCCAAGCCCGGGTCCTGAAGCAGCGGGTTCAGCCCCCTGCCCTCCGCCGGGCTCGGGTCAAGGCGTGCAAACGGGTTGGACGCGAACAGAAGAAAAGCGAAGAAGCCAAGCGCCAACGCCGCCTGAGCGCCCAGCGCGGCAACGAACGTCCGCGCCTTAAGACCGCGCGACAGAAGCCCCAGAACGCCGCCCGACAATGCCAGGATGGTCACCCACAGCAGCATGGAGCCTTCATGGTTTCCCCAGGCGCCCGCGACCTTGTAAAGGAACGGCTTGGCGCCGTGGCTATTCTCGAACACCAATGCGACCGAGAGGTCGGTGCGCGCGAACACCAGCAACAGTGCGACAAAGGCGACAGCGGTCAGAACGCCCTGAAGAATTGCGATGGGGCGGATCGCCTCGTCATCGTTCATCCACCCGCGCAGTGTGGCGAAAGCGATCAGCAGCTGCAGCAGCGACAGCCCCGCCGCCAGCCAAAGCGCGGCAAGCCCCAGTTCGGCGATCATTTGTCGAGCGTTGCGCCGGCCTCGTGCTCGGCAGCAAGACTGCCGAGTTCGGGCGGCATGTAGCGCTCGTCATGCTTGGCGAGGATCGTATCCGCGACGAACGTGCCGCCGCTCAGCTGCCCCTCCGCCACTACCCCGCTGCCTTCGCGGAACAGGTCGGGCGTGATTCCGCGGAAACGAACTGGGGTGCGGGCTTGCCCGTCCGTGATGACGAAGCTGGTCGTCACACCGTCCGCCTCCTTCCGAACCGAACCCTTCTCCACCATCCCGCCGAGCCGCATGGCCTTGCCCGCTGACGCCTTGCCCACGGCGATATCGGCGGGGGTGTAGAAATAAGCGGCGCGCCCTCTCAGCCCCCACATGGCAAGAAGCACGGCGGCAAGGACCGCGACCCCCGCGACCAGGATAAGGGTGAGCCGCTGCGTCTTCGGCTTCATCGCTTGATCCGCCGTTCGGCGCGGCGCATCAACGACCATGCCCAAGCGATCAGCCCACCGACGCCCAAGCCAGCAACCGCATAAGCCGCGATGACGAAAGCCCACTGGTTCATGCGGTCGCCTGGCGGCGGAGCCGGCCTTCGAGCTTGGTACGCGCCAGGTCCGCGCGCATCAGCATCAGCGTCACTGCTGCGAACAGGCAGGTGAAGCCGACCATGGTAAGCGGCAGCGGCAGGAGCATGGAATTGTCGATGCTGGACCCTCGCACGGAAATGCTTTGCCCTTGGTGAAGCGTTCGCCACCACAACACCGAATAATGGATGATCGGCAGGTTGATCGCGCCCACCAGTCCGTAGATCGCCGATATCCGCCCTTCTCCGCCCCGCTCCCGGTCGGAAGCGGAAAGGCCGATGTAGCCGAGGTAGAGGAAGAAGAGGACCAGCATGGAGGTCAGGCGCCCGTCCCATTCCCACCATGTCCCCCAGGTGGGACGGCCCCAGATGGACCCGGTCGCAAGGCAGATGGCGGCGAACACGGCGCCTGCCGGTGCGATGGCGCGGGCGGCCACTGCGGC
Organism: Sphingomonas piscis; assembly: GCF_011300455.1. Classification (NCBI taxonomy): domain Bacteria; kingdom Pseudomonadati; phylum Pseudomonadota; class Alphaproteobacteria; order Sphingomonadales; family Sphingomonadaceae; genus Sphingomonas; species Sphingomonas piscis. The sequence continues at coordinate 2,706,465 of NZ_CP049869.1, read as the reverse complement.
AAGCGGATGGCGCCAGACCAGCTGGCTGAGCGAAGCCGCGGCGATACCGGCCCAACCCGCCATTCCAAGCCATGCCGACGGCACGTGGATGTAAAGAATGCGGACGGTCTCGCCCTGCAGATAATCGGGCGGAGTAAGTTTCAGTCCGGCGAATGCCCCGGCCAAGGTCAACAGCAGGCCGATCCAAAGCAACCACCCGGTTGCGGGCCGGGCGATGCGAAGAAAGCGCGCCGGGTTGGCGAAGCCGTGCATGGCGCCTTGGTCAGCCCCGTCCGATGAGCCGCTGCGCCATTGCGTCGGCTACGCTGGCCGGGTCGCGCCCGGTCGACGCGCTTTCGCTCCAGACGGCTTCTAACCGATCAGGGATGCCCTCGATCCGCTGGCGGACGACGCCTGCGTCGCCATCGTCGAGATATTCGGTGCAGATGTTGATGATCCCGCCCGCATTGATGACGTAATCCGGTGCATAGAGGATGCCCAGCTCGTGAAGGCGCGCGCCATCCGCGGCGGTCGCAAGCTGGTTGTTGGCACCGCCGGCGATAACGGGCACGCGAAGCTCCGGGATCGATTGTTCGGTCAGGATGGCGCCCAGCGCACAGGGGCTAAGCACGTCCGCCTCCAGGGTCAGTATCTCGTCGGTACCGACCACCTGCCCGCCCGCTGCGTCCGCGAGCTTCTGCGCCTTCACAGCGTCGACATCGGCGATGGACAGGCGCGCCCCTTCCGCGGCAGCGTGAAGTGCAACGCCAGTGGCAACACTGCCCGCGCCCTGAAGTGCTAAGTGAAGCCCTTTAAGGCTGTCCTTGCCAAGCGCTCGACGAACGGCCGCCTTGATGCCGAGGAAGACGCCCAAGGACGTATGCGGTCCGGGATCTCCGCCCACCTCGCCACCTTCGGGCGGCAGGCCGGCGACGAACTTCGTCTGACGCGAGATCTCGACCATGTCGGCAACGCTGACGCCGACGTCCTCGGCGGTAACATAGCGTCCCCCAAGCCGGTCGACCGACTTGCCGAACGCCGCCAGCATCTCCGGTGTCTTCGTCCGCTGATCGTCGGCCAGGATCACGGCTTTTCCGCCGCCCAGGGCCAAGCCCGCCATGGCATTCTTGTAGCTCATGCCGCGCGACAGGCGGAGCGCATCGACGACGCCCTGCTCGTCTTCGGCATAATGCCAGAAGCGGCAGCCGCCTGCGGCAGGCCCAAGGTGGGTGGAATGGACTGCGATGATGGCACGCAGGCCGCTCGCGGGATCGGCGAAAAAGTGCAGGTCTTCGTGCTCGTCGAAGTCCGCGTAACCCCAGGGGGTGGTCATAGGAGGACCGGTAAGCCTTTCAGAAAGCTCGAAAAGTGGGGCGACCGACGGGACTTGAACCCGCGACCCTCGGTACCACAAACCGATGCTCTAACCAACTGAGCTACGGTCGCCATGCGCCTTGGCCACAAGGGCCTTGGCAGGGTGTGCGCGTCCATTAGGATTGCTGCAAAGCGAACGCAAGCGACGGTGAGTGCCATGATCAATCCAACCATTGAGAAGTTCGGCTACCCCACCACCCTCATCAAGGCCTACGAACATTGGGTGGTGCTCGCGCGGCCCGCGCAGGTGACGTTAGGGTCGCTGATCCTAGCGGCGCGATCTCCGGCCACCGCCTATTCCCACCTGCCGGTTTCAGCCTTTGCCGAACAAGCGCAGGTCGTTGCGGAGATCGAGCGGGCGCTCGCAGCCTTCTCCGGCTACGAAAAGATCAACTATCTCATGTTGATGATGGTCGATCCTCATGTCCATTATCACATCATCCCCCGCTACGAGGGCGAGCGTTCGTGGGATGGCCTGACGCTCAAGGACGCGGGCTGGCCGGGCGTTCCTGACCTCAAGAATGCGGTAGCGCTCGACGGGGAGCAGATGGCTGCTCTCGTCGACGAACTTCAGCAGCTTTTCCGGTGAGGCGGCATGGTGGGCGCGGTAGGGATTGAACCTACGACCCCACCCGTGTGAAGGGTGTGCTCTACCACTGAGCTACGCGCCCATGCCGATGGAGGAGCGCGCATAAATGCGCTGCTTCCCCAAGTCCAGTGCCTTACTGAACGGCGTCTTTCAGGACCTTGCCCGGTCGAAACTTGGGCTGGGAAGTGGACTTGATGTCGATCGGCTCGCCGGTCCGCGGGTTGCGACCGGTCGATGCCTTGCGGCGCGTGACGCTGAAGTTGCCGAACCCGACCAGGCGCACTTCGTCGCCGCGTTTCAGGGTCGACGTGATGACCTCCAGCATCGTTTCAACCGCCCGGGCGGCATCGCTGCGGTTCAGCCCCGCGCGATCCGCCACTTGGCCGATCAGTTCCTGCTTGTTCATTCCCGTGCCTCTTCTTGGGTGGCACGGGACTCAAGGCCGCGCCGAATGGACCCCTTAAGGCAAGACTCGGCGGCCAAGTCTAGTGGCGAACGGACGGACCCTCGGGCGAAGCGGCTGAATGAACCGGCGGCTCGGCCGCATGCTCGTCGGCATCGCTCCACTCGATCGCCTGCAGCGGCTCGGCAAGCGCCCGCGCCAGCACCTCGTCGACGTGGCTGACCGGAAGGATCTCGAGATGATCCTTCACGCTCCCCGGGATTTCGGCCAAATCCTTCTCATTCTCGGCCGGGATCAACACCGTCTTGATGCCTCCGCGAAGGGCCGCGAGCAGCTTCTCCTTAAGGCCACCGATGGGAAGCACACGGCCACGTAGCGTCACTTCGCCGGTCATCGCAACGTCACGGCGAACCGCGACTCCGCTCAGCGTCGAAATCATTGCCGTGACCATGCCGATTCCCGCGGACGGGCCATCCTTCGGCACTGCTCCCTCGGGCAAGTGCACGTGGATGTCCTTCCTCGCGAAGATCGATGGCTTAACGCCGTAGGCTGGCGCGCGTGCCTTCACGAAGCTCATCGCCGCCTGGATGGACTCCTGCATAACCTCGCCCAGCTTGCCGGTCGTCTTGATCTGACCCTTGCCGGGCACGGTGACCGCTTCAATGGTCAGCAGTTCGCCACCGACCTCCGTCCAGGCGAGGCCAGTCACGGCGCCGATCTGGTCCTCTTCCTCGCCGACACCGTAGCGATAGCGCTGGACCCCCAGATACTCGCTGGCGTTCTCGGCGGTGAAAACCACCTTCTCGGTCTTCTTCTCGAGAATCTGCCGAAGCGATTTGCGGGCAACCTTCGCCAACTCGCGCTCGAGCGTCCGCACACCCGCCTCGCGCGTATAGTGACGGAGGATGATGCGAAGCCCGTCGTCGGCGAACTCCAGCTCGCCGTCCTTCAGCCCGTGCGCTTCGAGCTGCTTCGGGATGAGGTGCCGGTGAGCGATCTCGACCTTTTCGTCCTCGGTATAGCCTTCCAGCCGAATGATCTCCATCCGGTCGAGCAGCGGCTGCGGCATGTCGAGCGAGTTGGCCGTCGTCACGAACATGATGTCCGACAGGTCGTAGTCCAGCTCGAGATAATGATCCTGGAACTTGCTGTTCTGCTCAGGATCGAGAACCTCGAGCAACGCCGATGCGGGATCGCCGCGAAAGTCCTGGCCGAGCTTGTCTATCTCGTCGAGAAGGAACAGCGGATTGGACGTGCCAGCCTTTTTGAGGTTCGACACGATCTTGCCCGGAAGCGAGCCGATATAGGTCCGGCGATGACCGCGGATCTCGGCCTCGTCGCGAACGCCGCCAAGCGACTGGCGAACGAACTCGCGGCCCGTCGCCTTCGCGATGGATCGGCCGAGTGAAGTCTTGCCGACACCCGGAGGGCCGACCAGGCAAAGGATCGGTCCCTTCAGCTTGTTGGTTCGGGCCTGGACGGCAAGATATTCGACGATCCGGTCCTTGACCTTTTCAAGACCATAATGGTCCTCGTCGAGCACCGCCTGCGCCTCGGCGATGTCTTTCTTAACCTTGGATTTCTTGCCCCAAGGCAGCCCGAGCAGAACGTCCAGATAATTGCGCGCCACGGTCGCTTCGGCGGACATCGGCGCCATTGCCTTCAGCTTTTTCAGCTCGGCATTGGCCTTGTTGCGCGCTTCCTTGCTGAGCCGGGTCTTGCGGATCTTGGCCGCAAGCTCGACCAACTCGTCGCCGCCCTCCTCGCTCTCATTGCCGAGCTCGCGCTGAATCGCCTTCAACTGCTCATTGAGGTAATATTCGCGCTGTGTCTTCTCCATTTGCCGCTTCACGCGGCTGCGGATCTTCTTCTCGACCTGCAGAACGCCAAGCTCGCCTTCCATGAAGGCGAACACCATTTCCAGGCGACGCGATGGGTTCAGTTCACCAAGCAACGCCTGCTTGTCCGACACTTTGACCGACAGGTTGGAGGCGACCGCATCCGCAAGTACGGAAGGATCCTCGATCTCCGACAGCTGGATGCCCGTTTCCGGGGCAAGCGCTTGTTGAGCTTCGCATAATTGTCGAACTGCTCGACGACCGAGCGCATCAATGCCTGCGCTTCCGGCCCATCGACGGCCTCTTCGTCAACCTCCTCCACCTCGGCGAGCATGTGACCCTCGCCCGGGGTAAGATTAACCAGGCGGGCGCGCTTGACCCCCTCCACCAGGACACGGACTGTGCCGTCCGGCAGCTTCAGCAGCTGCATGGCGGTAGCGATCACGCCAAGGTCGTACATTGCCTCGCGATCGGGATCGTCCTCGCCCGGATCAAGCTGGGCAACGAGAAAGAGCTGCTTGTCGGCGGCCATCGCAGCTTCGAGCGCGGAAACGGATTTCTCGCGGCCGACGAACAGGGGCACGATGCGCTGAGGAAAGACGACGATGTCACGGAGCGGGAGAATAGGAAGCGATACAGCCATGCCCGTCATATGGGCGCCCGCCTCCCCATGCGCAACAAAGGCGGGAACTTGCATCCTGCTTGACCGCTGAAAGCTGTGGATTTGCGGGAGCATGACGATGGACGAGCGAGAAAAAATCACAACCGGCCCGAACGAGCGCGCGATCGGCGAGAATATCGCAGGCACGGCGCCCGGCATCGCCGATGACGCTCTTGCCCCCGGTCAGGAGTTGCCGGAGGCGCCGAGCGACGAGGAGGTTGCCCGCGCCGCGGAGAAGCTTGGGGTTCCGCTTACCAGAAGCGACGAGCAGCCGCACGAAGGTGACTGAACGCCGGCTGATTGGGGCAATACTGAATTCGTTCAGCTATCGACCTATAGGCACGCGACCATGAAGATTGCACATCTCCTCGCCGCTCCTGTCCTGTTGAGCTTGTCGGCAGGACTGCTGGCCCAGGGATACCCGCCCCCGCCCGGCGGCTATTATCCAGCGCCGGTTCAACAGCAGCCGGCCTGGGGAGCACCCGGCTACCCTGCTCAGCAGCAGCCGTGGGGCGCACCCAGTTACCCCGTGCAGCAGCAGCCCGCGGTTCCCGCAGTACCGGCGGTTGCCAAGCGCAAGCCGATTGAGCCGATCGACCTGCCGCCGGCCATCGAGCAGGGTGTCGACATGATCTTCATCGACCCGGAGATCGAGCCGTCGACCAAGCAGCAGCAAGCCCTGCTTCACGACATCTCCTTTGACGATTGGAGCGGCGCGCCGGTCGACCTCTTCCTCCCGCTCAACCCTTTATACACGGAGCTTCGGCGCGGACTCGTTCGCTATCGTCAGCGCTGGGGCGACCTCCCCGACGTTCAGATTGACGCCGGGACGGCACTCAAGACCGGCATGAACGGCGAGCGGGTTGCGCAGCTACGTACCCGGCTTGGGCTGGCGCCTGGCTCGGAATATGACGCCGCGGTTTCCGCTGCCGTGAAGGAGTTTCAAGCCGCTCACGGGCAAAAGGCGGATGGCATTGCCGGCGCGGGAACGATCAAGGCGCTGAACCTTGGCGCTGATCACTACGAGAAGCTGATCATCATCAACATGGAGCGGGCGAAGCGCCTTCCGCTGGAGGGCGAGCGGCACAAATATGTGCTGGTAGACGCCGGCAGCGCGCGCCTAACCATGTTCGAGAATGGTCGCCCGGTGGACAGCATGAAAATCATCGTCGGCGCGCAGGAAACGGCGACGCCGATGATGGCGGCCTTGATCCGCTACGCGAGCGTCAATCCTTATTGGAACGTGCCGCCTGAACTCGTCACCAAGCTCATCGCCCCGCGCGTTGTCGATCAAGGCGTCAGCTACCTCACCGACCGCGAATATCAGGTCCTCTCCGACTGGAGCGACAATCCGCAGGTGCTCGATCCCAACACGATCGACTGGGTGGCGGTGCGCGACGGGCGCAAGGAAATTCGCCTGCGACGCCTCCCCAGCCCCGCCAACAGCATGGGCATGATCAAGTTCATGCTTCCCAACGACTTCGGAATCTACCTGCACGACACGCCGGACAAGTCGCACTTCGGCAAGGGCGACCAGTGGATAAGCAACGGCTGCGTCAGGTTGGAAGATGCGCGCCGGCTCGCGACCTGGCTATTCGGCGACATGCCGCAGGGACGTAATCCGAAGATTGAGGAAGACGTGCAACTGCGAGACCCGGTGCCCGTCTATATGACCTACCTTACGGTTAGGCCGACGGCGAGCGGGGTCGAGTTCCTACCCGACCATTACGGTCGTGACGACGCAGTCCTTGCTCGTCTCTCGACGACCGGAACCCTTGCCAAAACGGAATTGAAAACGAAGGGAGCCGGCGCGCTTTAAGCGGCGTCGCCGGTCTTGTCCTTCTTGGCGTAAACGCGGACCGGTTCCTTCCGGCCTTCGACCACGTCCTTGTCGACATGCACCTCGTCGACGCCGTCCATCGAGGGCAGGTCGAACATTGTGTCGAGCAGGATGCCTTCAAGGATCGAGCGCAACCCACGCGCGCCGGTGCGGCGCTCGATAGCCTTGCGCGCGACCGAAGTCAGCGCATCGTCGGTGAACTCCAGCTCGACATCTTCCATGTCGAATAGCTTGGCATATTGCTTCACCAAGGCGTTCTTAGGTTCGACCAGGATTTTGACCAATGCGGTCTCGTCCAGGTCCTCCAGCGTCGCGATCACCGGCAGACGGCCGATGAACTCGGGGATGAGGCCGAACTTCAACAGGTCCTCGGGCTCGCAATTCTTGAGAACCTCGCCGGTGCGACGCTCGTCAGGCGCAGCGACATGGGCGCCGAAGCCGATCGACTTGCCTTGCAAACGGTCGGCGATGATCTTGTCGAGGCCGGCAAAGGCGCCGCCGCAGATGAACAGGATGTTGGTGGTATCGACCTGCAGAAATTCCTGCTGCGGATGCTTGCGGCCGCCCTGCGGCGGGACGGAGGCCGTGGTGCCTTCCATCAGCTTCAGCAGCGCCTGCTGCACGCCTTCGCCGGATACGTCGCGGGTGATGGAGGGGTTATCCGACTTACGGCTGATCTTGTCGATCTCGTCGATGTAGACGATGCCGCGCTGCGCCTTTTCGACATTATAGTCGGACGCTTGAAGCAGCTTCAGGATAATGTTCTCAACATCCTCGCCCACGTAACCGGCTTCGGTCAGCGTCGTCGCGTCGGCCATGGTGAAGGGCACGTCGAGGATCCGCGCCAGCGTCTGTGCCAGCAGCGTCTTGCCACAGCCCGTCGGGCCGATCAGGAGAATGTTCGACTTGGCGAGCTCGACCTCGGCGCCGCCCTTGGAGCCGTGATTCAGCCGCTTGTAATGGTTGTGGACGGCAACGGAGAGCACCCGTTTGGCGCGCGCCTGGCCGATGACATAATCATCGAGAACCTTGCAGATCTCGGTCGGCGTTGGAACGCCGTCGCGCGTCTTCACCAGCGCGGATTTCGATTCCTCGCGGATGATGTCGTTGCACAGTTCGACGCATTCGTCGCAGATGAACACGGTAGGTCCGGCGATGAGCTTGCGCACCTCGTGCTGCGATTTACCGCAGAACGAGCAGTAAAGGGTGCTCTTGCTGTCGCCGCCTTGAAGCTTGGTCATTCCCGTCCTTATCAACCGGCCGCGGACAGCCGAGTTCTGCCATGCTAGCCCACTTTATCGCACAAGCAAGCTCTAGGGTAAGTTAACGCCGCCCGCCCGAATATGGCTCCGAATGAAACATATGGAAGCTGCCTAAAGGGGCTGCAAGTGCTCCGCGCCAAAGGATATCAGGACGTTAGCACTTTTCCGGCCAGCAAGAGGCGGGGCGCCGGTCAGGCGTTAATGGCAGCGTCGATTGCGGGGGTAACGCGGTCCACGGTGTAGGGCTTTTCGATCAGTGGCACCGATGCGAACTCCGGCGGCGGCGGATCGACATGGCCGCCGCTGGCGATCACAAACGGAACGCCATTGTCGCGCAGCCGAGTGGCCACCGGCCAGACATTCTCGCCCTTGAGGTTGACGTCCAGGATCGCGACGTCGAAGCCGCCCTTGTCGACGGCGGCAAGCGCATCCCCGACGCTGTCGCACGACCCGGCGACCTGATGGCCCAGGGATTCGAGGAAATCCTCGAGCATCATGGCAATCAAAGGTTCATCCTCGACAATGAGGATGGATCGGGACGCGGACATGAACGCCCGAATAGGGCGCAACCGCAAAAGGTCAAAGGCTTATTTGGTCGCCACGACTCGGCGGGCAGCCTCTGCCAACTCCTGAACCGAGAAGGGTTTGGGAAGAAACGCCACCCCATCCAGGTCGATCGAATTGCGGAGCTGTTCCTCGGCATATCCCGACATGAACAGGATCTTGAGGTTCGGGTGAGTCTTGCGCGCTTCCCTGACCATCGTCGGACCGTCCATGATCGGCATGACGACGTCGCTGATTAGCAATGAGATGTCGGTAAGGCCGGCCAGCAGCTCCAGCGCTTCCTCGCCGTTATCGGCCGTCACCACCGTGTAGCCGTGCCGTGTGAGCGCCCGTTCGGCCACGCTCCGGACCATCGGCTCGTCTTCGACAAGCAGGACGGTGCCGCTGCCCCACAACTCATTCTCTTTCGGCTTGGGGGCCTTGCGCGCCTTCGCCGCACCGGCTTCTTCCTGGTGGACCGGCAGGTAAATGACGAAGCGGGTGCCCTCGCCCAGCTTGGAATCGGCAAAGATGAAGCCGCCCGACTGTTTGACGATGCCATAGACCGTCGACAGCCCCAGTCCTGTTCCCTTGCCGACCTCCTTGGTGGTGAAGAATGGCTCGAACACCTTGCCGAGCACGCTCGGCGCGATTCCGCAGCCGGTGTCGGTAACGGACAAGGCGCTGTAATCGGCCACTGGCAGGATGTCCGATCCCAATTCGGCGACCTGATCGGCGTTCACGGGATAGGTCTGGATGGTGAGCGTTCCCCCGCCCTGTGACGTCATGGCGTCGCGGGCGTTCACCGCCAGGTTGACGATCACTTGCTCGAGCTGACCTGGATCGGCGCGGACGGAGCCGAGATGGCGCCCATGCTTCACCACCAGCTCCACCGTCTCACCGAGCAGGCGTTTGAGCAGATGCGACACTTCGGAGATCACGTCCGGAAGCTGGAGCACTTGGGGCCGAAGCGTCTGCTGGCGCGAGAAGGCCAACAGCTGCCGGGTCAGGCCCGCGGCGCGGTTCGAGTTCGACTTGATCTGCTGGATGTCGTCATAGTCGCTGTCGCCCGGCGTGTGCCGCATCAGCATGAGGTCGCAATGACCGATAATCGCGGTCAGGATATTGTTGAAGTCGTGCGCGACGCCGCCTGCCAGCTGGCCGACCACCTGCATCTTGGTCGCCTGCGCGACCTGCCGCTTCAGCTTGGCTTCCTCGCTATTGTCCTTGAGGAGCAGGAGAACCGCCGCCTCGCCAAGCCCGCGAAGGCCGGCGATGGTCAGTGCCACCGGCTCCGACGGATCGCGCGCCAGCCGCACCGCAAGGTCGCCCGACATTGCAGGGCCGCGTGCGTTGCGCCGCACGGCATCGGCAACCGGCGCCTTGTCGTCCTTGATGACGAGATCGCTCGGATAGCTTGGCGCCGTGCTTCCCTTGATCCCGGCCGCCGTGCGGAAGGCCTGGTTCATCGTCAGGAACCGACCGTCGCGATCCACCAGCGCGAGGCCGATCGGAAGCACATCGAGCAGCTCCTGAAGATGCTGGGACTCGCTGGAGCTTTCGACCACATCATGTTCGAGGAGAAAAGCCGCGAACACGCCTGATTGCGCCTCGACCGGCACCCGGATCAGGCGAAGCGGCCCGACGGTCTGGCCGCCGATCACGATGGCGTGAACGCCGTCCGTCCCGATCAGCTCGTCGAACTTCGCATCCGCTTTGTCCGCTAGGCCGCTCTGTTCCCTGAAGGCGGAGTTGCACGTCAAGATCGCCCCGTCCCGGTCGACCAGGGCCGACAAGACCCCATTCTGTCCCAGGCTTTCGCCACCCTGGGCGCCAAGCCAGCGGGAAATCACATGCTGAGTCTCGGCACTCCGCTGACGCGGGAAGCGCCACAGCAGGAAGTCGCCTTGCGTCCCGACCCGCTCCACCTCGATGGAAGTACGCCCGTCGCCAGTCCCGATCCCCGCAGCACAGCCGGCGCCGTCGCGCACGGCCATGCTGCGGGCGAGCTCGATGGAGTGCGCGCCCTCCTCGTCAACCGCCAACTTTCCCGGCGCGGCGCTGCCGAAACGGTCGCGATAAGCCGCATTGGCGTTAAGCAGGGTGCCCTGCGCCGTCGTCAAGATCGCGGGCTCGGCACACAAGCGGAGCGCCGATGCAACGATGGAGAAGTCGGGGCCATCCTGAAGCATGGCGGGGCTCACGCCAAAGGACGGGCGCCGGAGTGACAGCGCCGCTGCACCCGCGCCGACCATCAACGCCGCCCCTGCCGCCAGCAAAGGTTGCTGCAACAGCCACAGAATTGCCGCCACCGACAAGGCGGCGCCAGCCGCGGTGCCCCAATAAGCCCAGCGAGCCAGACCCGTCGTGGACTGGTCCAGATCCACTGGAGGCTCATCTTGAAACACTAATGCCCTCCCTTCGGGCTCAGCCGCGCCTGGCCATTCCGCTCGGCCTCGACCGTCATATGGCAAGGTGAGGCCGTGTCATAGCGCGGATGAGCACGCGTGAAGACGATCACCGATTGTCGCGAAGGAGACGCCCCTGCTCCCGCTTCCAGTCGCGTTCCTTGATGGTCTCGCGCTTGTCGTGCGCTTTCTTACCCCGCGCCAGCGCAAGCTCGATCTTCGCCTTGCCGCTGGTGTTGAAGTAGACGGACAGAGGCACCACCGTCAGCCCTTGCCGCTGGATGGCGCCGGTAAGCTTGTTGATCTCCCGCCGCTTCATCAGCAACCGGCGCGGCCGCCGGGGCTCATGGTTCATCCAGCTTCCGCTTTTATACTGCGGAATGGAAGCATTGATCAGGAACACTTGATCGCCATCGACGGTAGCATAGCTCTCCGCGATCGAGCCCTCGCCGGTGCGAAGCGACTTCACCTCCGTGCCTTGGAGTTCGATCCCGGCCTCGAAGCGCTCCTCGACGAAATAGTCGTAGCGGGCGCGCCGGTTCTCGGCGACGACCTTGACCTTGTCGAAGGGCTGCTGGGGCTCCTTGGCCATGCGGTGCCTAGATCAGCCCCGCATGGGCCAGCGCGGCATCGACCGCCTGCCGGCTCGCTTCCGACGCTTCGACGATCGGCAGCCGCGCCGAGGGGTCGAAGCCCGGACGAACCCGGCTGACCGCGTATTTCACCGGTGCCGGCGAAGCGTCGGTAAACAGCGCGACGTGGAGCGGGTACAACCTGTCCTGAAGCTCCAGCGCCTCATCCCAGCGCCCTTCACGCGTTGCGCGCTGAAAGTCGGAACAAAGACGCGGCGCGACATTGGCGCTGACGGAAATGCACCCGACCCCGCCCATCGCGTTGAAGCCGAGCGCCGTTTCGTCATTGCCCGACAATTGGCAAAAGGTCTCCCCGCAAGCGGCGCGCTGGGCCGTCACCCTGCCAAGGTCGCCCGTCGCATCCTTGATCCCGATTACCGACGGGATGCGCGACACTTCGGCCAGCGTTTCCACCGTGATGTTGGTCACCGTCCGTCCGGGCACGTTGTAAACAACGATCGGCAGGTCGCAGGCGTCGGCGAGCGCCTTGAAGTGAGCGATCAACCCCGCTTGGCTTGGCCGGTTGTAATAGGGCAAGACGACGAGCGCGGCGTCGGCGCCATCCTTCTGAGCCTCCCGCATGTTGGCAATGGCCGATTGCGTGTTGTTCGATCCGCACCCGGCGATCACCGGAACGCGCCCCCGCGCCTGCTCGACGCAGATCGCAATGACCCGGTGATGCTCCTCGAAATCTAGGGTGGCGGATTCTCCGGTGGTGCCCACCGGCACCAGCGCATCGCTGCCCTCAGCGACCTGCCACTCCACGAAATCGCGGAATGTGGCCTCGTCGACACGGCCATCCGAAAAGGGGGTGATCAGCGCGGGAATAGACCCGAAAAACATGAACCTAAGCCTTGTGCGGTGAGTTTGCTGAACATGACGGGGTGGCCACGTTCATGGCCTGATAAGGACGGTATCGGCATGATGTCCAGCATGAGGCGCGCAGCTTTTCTCCTCGCCGTCGGATTGATGGTGGCACCATCCGCTTCCGCTCAGCTTCCGACGGTCCGCTACGGGGCCGTTCCAGCCTACGCCAATGCCGACATCAATGCCGCCCTTGGCACCTGGCGGCAGCTCCGTCAGAGCGATCGCTACGGCTTCGCGACCTACGCGGGTTTCCTGATCGCCAATCCCGGTTGGCCGGGTGAGACGAACATGCGCCTCAACGCCGAGAAAGCCATGCGGATCGGCGAACATGGTCCCACCGTGCTCGCATTCTTCGGGCAGAAAGCACCCACTACTGGCAACGGCCATGCGCAGCTGGCGATGGCGTTGCAGGCTGCGGGTCGCTCGGCGGAGGCGGCATCCGCGGCGCGCAGTGCCTGGGCGGCGGGTGACCTCGGCCCAGAGCATGAGCAGCAGCTCTATGCCCGGCTAGGCGGGATCTTTACCGCCGCGGATCATGAGCGAAGGGTCGACGGTCTTCTGTTCGCCAAAAAGCCGACCGACGCCCAGCGTTTCGTGGGTCTGGCAACGCCGGCGCGGCAGCCTGCACTCGCCGCGCGCATCGCGATGCAGCTACGCACCGCTGATGCCGAGCAGCGTTTCTCGCAAGTCGCGGGGCTCGTCGGACTGGACGCGGGTTTGCTGATGGATCGCCTTCGCTACCTTCGGGCAGCCGGAAGCGAGCAAGCCGCACGATCGCTGGCGGCTCGTCCCCATGCATTCTCGATCCGTCCAGGTGATCCCGACCGTTTCTATGAAATGCTGCTGGCTCTGGCGAACGGCGCTTACCGTGACCGGCAATATGTCACCGCCTACAACATCGCTCGGCAGGTCGACGACGCCTTCCCCGCGGGCACCGATATCGCCGCCCAGCCGCTCGGCATCCGGGACAAATATACCAGTCTGACGTGGCTCGCCGGCACGACTGCATTGGACCGCAATGCCAAGCCGCTCGACGCCATCGCCTTGTTCGATCGCTACGCACGCGGCGGCAAGTCGCTCCAAGTGCTGACCAAGGGCAGCTACTGGGCAGGACGCGCCGCCCTTGCGGCAGGCCAGGCCGGAACCGCCGCTTCCTACTTCCAGCGTGCGGCCGCCTATCCCGAACTCTTCTACGGACAGCTGGCGCTTGAACGGACGGGCCGCAACGTCCCTGCGCCGGGTCATGCCGCCGCGGTTGCGCCGAACGACCCAGCCCGCGCCTTCTTCAATAGCAATCCCCTAGTGCGCGCCACGCGGCTGCTCGACCAGCAAGGCCAACGGCAGGATCAGGCGCTTTTCGTCCGTGCACTTGCCGAATCGCTGACGGACAATAACCAGCGCGCATTGGCTGTCGAAATGGGTCGGCAGACCGGTCGCGACGACCTGCCGGTGTGGGTTGCCCGGGCAGCGCGCAACAACGGCAGCATGTTCTATGTCCGCCAGGCCTTCCCGGTCCATGCCCTCGCCCAGCGAGCCAGCCTGCCATCGGTGGTCAACGGGATCACGCGACAGGAGAGTAGCTTTGACCGAACGGCTGTCAGCCACGCTGGCGCGCGCGGCATGATGCAGCTGATGCCGGGCACTGCGCAGGAGCAGGCGGGCAAGATGGGTTACGGCTATGATTATGGCCGGCTGACCTCCGATCCCGCCTACAACGTGATGCTCGGCTCGGCTTACTTCCAGCGGTTGCTTAATATTTGGGGCGGCAACGTTCCGCTGGCGGTGGCAAGCTACAATGCGGGCGCCGGCAACGTTCGCAAATGGATCAACGCCAATGGCGACCCGCGTGGAAACGTCGACGTTCTTAAGTGGATTGAGGCAATCCCGTTCACCGAGACCAAGGGCTACGTCCAGCGAGTGATCGAGAACAGCGTCGTCTATGACAGCCTGAACCCGTCGCCCACGCCGCAATCGGCTATGCATGTCTCCCGCTATCTTGGGAAGTCGCGTCCAGGCTAAGGCTGGGCACATGAGCTCGACCGACCGCTACATCACTCCGCAAGGCTTCGCCCGCATCCGCGCCGAATATGAGCAGCTGTTCGGCACCGAGCGGCCGAAGCTGGTTGAAACCATTTCCTGGGCCGCCGGCAACGGGGACCGATCGGAGAATGGCGATTACATCTACGGCCGCAAACGGCTGCGTGAGATTGACCGGCGTCTCGGCTATCTCGCCAAGGTGATGAAGGATGCCAAGGTCGTCGACCCCGCGGCGCAGGGCAGCCGTGACCAGGTCCGCTTCGGCGCGACGGTCGAACTGGCCGATGCGGACGATAACCGCCGAACCGTTACCATCGTCGGCAATGACGAGGCGGACGCCTCCTCTGGTCACATCGGATGGAGCGCCCCCATCACTCGCGCGCTCATCGGCGCCCGCATCGGCGACGAGCGGATCGTCCGCTTACCGGCTGGCGAGAAGAGCTATGAGGTGCTGGCCATCAACTATCCGCCACAACCCGGATCGACAGCTCCTTGAGCTGCTTGGGCGTCACCGGCGCCGGCGCGTTCATCATCAGGTCTTCCGCTTTCTGGGTCATCGGGAAGACGATCACCTCGCGGATGTTCGGCTCGTCGGCGAGCAGCATGACGATGCGGTCGATGCCGGGCGCCGAGCCGCCGTGCGGCGGCGCGCCATACTTGAACGCGCCAATCATGCCGGGGAAATTGGTGTCTACGTCCTCACGGCTGTAGCCGGCGATTTCGAACGCCTTGTACATGATATCCGGACGGTGGTTCCGGATCGCGCCGGAGCTCAACTCCACGCCGTTGCAGACGATGTCATACTGCCACGCCAGGATGTCGAGCGGATCCTTCGTCTCGAGCGCCTCCAATTCGCCCTGCGGCATCGAGAAGGGGTTGTGCGAAAAGTCGATCTTCTTCGCCTGCTCGTCATATTCGAACATCGGAAAGTCGACGATCCAGCAGAAGCGGTAGGCGTTCTTCTCGATGAGGTCGAGCTGCTCGGCCACGCGCGTTCGGGCCAATCCGGCGAGCTTGGCGGCTTCGGCCTCCTTGCCCGCAGCGAAGAAGATGCCGTCGTCGGGGCCGAGTTCCATTTCGGCGGCGAGCTTGTCCATTCCTTCGGTGCCGTGGTTCTTGGCGATCGGCCCACCCCATTCGCCGCCCTTGCGGGTGGCATAGCCCAGACCGGCGAACCCCTCGCCGCGTGCCCACTCGTTCATGTCGTCGAAGAACTTGCGGCTGAGCCCAGCGGTGTTCGGCGCCGGCACCGCGCGGACCACGCCGCCGCCGTCGGTGATCTTCGCAAACAGGCCGAAGCCTGAGCCCGCGAAGTGCTGGCCGACGTCGGACACCAGCAAGGGGTTGCGGAGGTCCGGCTTGTCGCTGCCATACTTCAGCAAAGCTTCCTTGTAGGGAATGCGTACGAACTCGCCGGCCGGCGTGACGTAGCGGTCGCCCGCGAACTCTTGGAACACGCCCGAAAGCACCGGCTCGATGGCGTTGAACACATCGTCCTGCGTGACGAAGCTCATCTCGAAGTCGAGCTGGTAGAATTCGCCCGGGCTGCGATCGGCGCGTGCGTCTTCATCGCGGAAGCAAGGCGCGATCTGGAAGTAGCGGTCGAAACCGGCAACCATCAGCAGCTGCTTGAACATCTGCGGCGCCTGCGGGAGTGCGTAGAATTTGCCCGGATGGACGCGGCTGGGGACAAGATAGTCGCGCGCGCCTTCGGGCGAGCTGGCGGTCAGGATCGGGGTCTGGAACTCGGTAAAGCCCTGCTCAATCATTCGTCGGCGGATCGAGGCGATCACCTGCGAGCGGAGCAGCATGTTCTGATGCACGCGGTCGCGGCGGAGGTCGAGGTAGCGGTACTTCAGGCGGATATCCTCGGGATACTCCTGGTCGCCCGCCACCGGCATCGGCAGTTCGGCGGCGGCCGACTGGACGGTGACCTCACGGGCGAACACCTCGATGTCGCCGGTGGGCAAGTTCGCGTTGGTGGTGCCCTCGGCACGCGCCTTCACATTGCCGTCGATGGTGACCACCGACTCGACCCGCAGCCGGTCGAGGATCGGCAATGCCGGGCTGTCGGTATCCGCGACGATCTGCGTGATCCCGTAATGGTCGCGAAGGTCAACGAACAGCACGCCGCCATGGTCGCGCTTGCGATGGACCCAACCAGACAGGCGCACTGTCTCGCCAACATGGCTGGAGCGAAGGTCGCCGCAATTGTGGCTGCGATAGGCGTGCATGATGATGGCGTTTCCGGCGTCTGAAGGTTATAGGAAATGAAGGGCCGCGCTACGCCCGCGAATCTGCTCTTTGTCAAGGCGCGCGGCCGCCGCTATGGCGCCTCTCACTCATGCAGATTCATCCACTTATCGCCACATCCGAAGAGCTTGCGAGCCTCGTCGACCGGCTGAAGACCCAGCCCTTCATCGCCGTCGACACTGAGTTCATGCGCGAAAATACCTATTGGCCCGAGCTGTGCCTGATTCAGGTCGCCAGCACGGAGGAAGCCGCCGCGATCGACCCCCTCGCCGATATCGACTTGAAACCGTTGCTGGACCTCCTCGTGAACAATGAGGATGTGCTTAAGGTCTTCCACGCCGGCGGCCAGGATCTGGAGATCGTCCATAACCTCACCGGAAAGACCCCTTACCCGCTCTTCGATACCCAGATCGCGGCCATGGCGCTCGGGCACGGCGAGCAGATCGGCTACTCCAATCTCATCGAGTCGCTGCTCGGCCATAGCCTCGACAAGGGTGCGCGGTTCACCGACTGGAGCCGTCGCCCCCTCGACAAGCGACAGATCGACTATGCGATTGCCGACGTTACGCACCTTGCCACCGTTTTCCCCAAGATGGTCGAGAAGCTTCGGCGTAACGGACGCGGCGCCTGGCTCGACGAGGAGATGGAGCGCCTCGCGGACCCGTCCAGTTTCGCGTTCGAGCCTGAAGATGCCTGGAAGCGCCTGAAGCTTCCGAGCCGCAATCCGGCGGTGCTTGGCCGGCTGAAGGCCGTTGCCGCCTGGCGTGAGACCGAGGCGCGGTCGAAGAACCTGCCTCGGGGCCGAATCGTGAAGGACGACACGCTGAGCGAGATCGTCCTTCACCCACCAAAGACACAGGACGACCTTGGCAAGATTCGCGGCCTGTCCGCCGGCTGGCGAGCCAACGACATCGGCGCGCGGCTGATGGCAACGATTGCCGCATCCAAGCCGCTGGAGGCGGATGAGCTGCCCGACCGCGAACCGCGCCGTCCGGGGCTGACGAAGGATGGAGTGCTGATCAGCGACTTGCTGAAGCTCCTGCTGAAGATCCGCTCAAAGGAAATCGGCGTCGCTGCACGGCTGATTGCCCGTTCGGACGATCTGGAAGCGCTGGCCGCCGGCGTGCGCAAGGACCTGAACATCCTAAAGGGCTGGCGCTTCGATCAGTTCGGCAAGGACGCGCTCGATCTGGTCGAGGGACGGCTCGGCTTCGGGGTCGAAAATGGCAAGCTCAAGATGAGCCGGATCGCCGAAGCTCCGGCCGACTAGCCGTCGATCATCCCTGCTTCGACGAGGGCGCGCTTGATGGTTGGCAGGCTGATGCGCGCGCGTTCTGCGATAGCGTAGCGATCGACCGCCTCGACCGCCCGCTCAACGCTCCAATAGTCACGGTACAGCCGCTCGCTCATGAACTTGAGTGCTTCGGCCGGGATGTGCAGCCCGCGGTCGGCGAACAGCAATTGGATGAGAGCGGAAAACAAGGTGTCGTCGGGCAGTCCGATCCGGACCACTGGAGTGACGGCAACCCGCGTTCGCAAGTCAGGTAGAGCCGGCGTCCATTCCGGTGGCACGACATCGGCGATCATGACCAACGGACGGCCGCTGTCCTGCGCCTGGTTCCAGGCGTGAAACAGCTCCTCCTCTTCGCGCTGGTCGGCATTGTCGAAGAGCCGGCCTCCGACCCGCTCGACGAAGCTTCGCGCCAGCAACGTCCTCCCCGACCGGCGTGGGCCTGTCAGGATAGTGGCTTTGACCGGCCACATGCTTAGCCGCCGGAAATGGTCAAACGCCTCGCGATTGGCATCGCTCAGGATGAAACGGGAATCACCGTCGCTTTGGGGCCAGTCGAGCGGGAGCGCTATCTGGTCGGGCCGGCTGCTCACTGAGAGGTCGGTCCCGTCGTAGCCGGATTGGGTTGCTGTTGAGGCGTGCTGGCCGGCGGCGTTGTTGGCGTGGCTCCCGGCGTTGCGGCAGGCGGGGGCGTCGGCCGCGGCGGCGGCGGCCCGGCATTGCCGCTGATCCGCACGGCGCTGCCGAGATTTTCGACGCTATACCCTCGGCCTGACAGCGCTGCCGCAAGCTGTGACAGCGATCCGCGGAAGATGACGTGGATGTAGCTGACACCGCCGATGTTGACCCCGACCACCTGGCTGCTGTCGACCCCGCCAAGCGTGCGTATGTTGGCGACCGCAAAGTTGTAGGTGTTCACATCGGGCGACACGATCTGGATCTGATAGGCGGCCGGCGCCACCGCTTCTTGCGGCTTCGCCTCCTCGGGCTCTTCTTCCTCGAGTTGCGGCAATTCGGGCGGCGGCGGCAGATCGAGCGAGGAGTCGCGCTGCAGGCGGCCGGCAAGAAGTGCGCGCTGGAACAATTCGTCCATCCGGCGCACGCCTTCGTCCATCATCGCCTGAACATTTCCATCCGCAGCCATCAGTTCGAAACCGCCGACGATCTCACTGTCCGGCCCGTGGCGCGCGATGAAGCGCCCGCGCGCAGGACCGCCGGGGTAGGCACGGTTCAACTGGACCTCGGCGACCAGGATGTCCGCAGCCCCGTACAGGTCGACGATGTTGCGCCACCATCCACGGCCGGGACGGTCCGTCTGGGCCGCGTTCACCAGCACCGGATCCACTCCAAGCCCGCTCACCCGCACATAGTCGATTGTGCTTTGCGAGGTTCGGAACTGGGCCCAGGCGCGCTGCCAGCTGTTCTTCAGCTCAACGGACGTCGCAGTACCACCGCTTACCAGGATGGGGATCAGCAGCATCGGCTGCGAACGCCGCATTTCACCACCGATGCCGAGGAGGCCGCCTGCCTTGGCACGATCGAACAAGATACCGAGGTCGGCGATGTAGCGGTTGGGGCCGATCTGTTCGCGTTCGACGATGATCGAGCTGACCATGCCGTCCAGGACCGTATCCGAAAGCGTCGGTGCCTGGCTGACCGGAAGCTTATGCGTCTTGGCCCAAAGCGCCTTGAACCCTTCGCGCTGCGCCACGCGCCAGCCGGAGAAGCGCGCGTCCTGCGCATCCTTTCCGCCGACGTCGACGTGGATACCGGTGATCTCCAGCGTGCCCGAACTGTCGATCGGCGCGATGCCGCGATCGGCGGATTCGAGCTGCGCCTGAAGCCCGGCGGAAATTCCGACGGCGCCCAGGAGGATCAGCGCGAAGAGTGCGAGCAGGCGGCGAGACATGTAGGAGGCGCTTTTGGCGACAATAGCGTGGAAATCCAAGCGGCTTGTCTCTAGTGGCGCCTGTTAATGAGCCAAAAGCCACTCACTTATGCCGATGCCGGCGTCTCCATCGATGCCGGCAATGCCTTGGTGAAGGCCATTGCGCCGATCGCCCGCTCAACCTCCCGCCCCGGCGCCGAGGTCGAACTAGGCGGCTTTGGCGGTTTGTTCGATCTTCGAGCGGCCGGCTATTCCGATCCGCTGCTGGTCGCCGCGAACGACGGCGTTGGGACAAAACTGAAGCTCGCCATCGACCTAGGCCAGCACGATGGTGTCGGGATCGACCTCGTCGCCATGTGCGCCAACGACCTTATCGTCCAGGGTGCAGAGCCGCTCTTCTTCCTCGATTATTACGCGACCGGAAAGCTGGACCAGCAGGTTGCGGCCGCGGTTGTCGCTTCCATCGCAGAAGGATGCCGGCAGGCTGGCTGCGCGCTGATCGGCGGTGAAACGGCGGAAATGCCGGGCATGTACAGCGGCGGCGACTATGACCTTGCCGGTTTCTGCGTGGGGGCGGTTGACCGGGACAAGGTTCTTACGGGAAGTGCGGTGGCCGTTGGTGACGTCATCCTCGGCCTGGCAAGCAATGGTGTGCACAGCAACGGCTTTTCGCTCGTGCGCCGGATCATTGCGGACTGCGGTTGGAGCGTCGAAGGCGACCTCGGCCGGGCGTTGCTGACCCCGACGCGCATCTATGTGCGGTCTTTGCTTCCGCTGGTGAAGGCGGGACAGGTTCACGGCCTGGCGCACATCACCGGCGGCGGCCTGCTCGAGAACGTGCCACGGGTGCTGAAGGACGGCTGCCATGCTGCAATCGACACAGGAAGCTGGACGCTCCCATCGCTCTTCGCGCAGCTCCAGGAGGGCGGATCCATCGCAGCGGGTGAAATGGCGCGAACCTTTAACTGCGGGATCGGCATGGTCGCGATCGTGCCGTCACAGAATGCCGACATGGTCACCGCCGCTCTCCAAGCTGCAGGGGAGCAGGTCTTCCGTATCGGCCGGGTAGAAGCCGGTGAGCGTGGCTGCACGGTCAGCGGCGCGGCCGGCAGCTGGGGCAGCGGTGAGGCCTGGAGCGCGACCCACCTTCATGGCTGATCGCGCCAAGGTCGCCGTTCTGCTCTCAGGGCGCGGGTCCAACATGGCTGCGCTGCTCTATGCTGCCAAAGCCGCCGACTGTCCCTTTCGGATCGCATTGGTCAGTGGCGACAAGCCCCAGGCGCCCGGGCTACTTCTGGCGGAGGCGGAGGGTGTTCCCGTGCTCCGACTGTCGGCCAAGGAGCTGGGCCGCGAAGCATTCTTTGGGCAGCTGGACGACAAGCTCAGGGAAGCAGGAGCTGACTATATAGCACTGGCTGGATTCATGCGGATTTTGCCCGCGGATTTCGTCGGCAAGTGGACCAACCGCATCCTCAACATCCACCCATCCCTGCTGCCCAAGTACAAGGGCCTAGATACTCACCAAAAGGCGCTCGACGCCGGTGACAGGGTCGCGGGCTGCTCCGTGCATATCGTGACGCCCGAGCTGGACGACGGCCCCATCCTCGCGCAGACGGAAGTGGCGGTTCTGCCGGACGACAGTGCCGAGACGCTGGCGGCACGCGTGCTGATTGCCGAGCACCAGCTCTACCCCCGCGCACTCGCCGGGTACGTATCACGGGAACTCGACCCATCATGGATCGAGCAGAAGGTCGGCGAGCTAGCCTTGGAACTTCCGGAGACGCGCTCAAAGACCAGCCACGGTTCTCCAGCCTGGCGCGTCGGCAGCGAGAGCAGCGGCAAGTTCTTTGCGATCATGTGGGATCGCCACCATGGCGAGGACAGCATCGGCGTGCTGGTAAAATGCGGTGGGCAGGACGAGATGGCCCATCTCACCGAGAGCGAGCCGGACATCTACTTTCGGCCGGCCTACTATGGTCCGTCCGACTGGATCGGCATTCGCCTCGACCGGCAGAATGTCGACTGGGACCATGTCGCCGAATGGCTTCGGCGCAGCTGGAGCATCGTCGCTCCGCCGCGCCTCACCAAATTGATGCGCGCGGCGGAGACGTTCTAGCGATTAGCCGACGATTTCTTCCGGCTTGAAGAAATAGTCGATCTCGATCTTGGCATTTTCGAGGCTGTCGGAGCCGTGGACCGAATTGGCCTCGATAGATTCCGCGTGAACCTTGCGGATGGTGCCTTCGTCGGCATTTTCGGGGTTGGTGGCGCCCATGATCTCGCGGTTGCGGGCGACGGCATTCTCGCCTTCCAGGACCTGAACGACCACCGGGCCGCTGGTCATGAAGGTGCACAGGTCGTTGAAGAACGGACGCTCGCGATGAACGCCGTAGAAGCCTTCAGCCTGCTCGCGCGTCATGTGAATACGCTTGGACGCGACAACACGAAGACCGCCGTCTTCCAGCATTTTCGTGACGGCACCGGTGAGGTTGCGGCGGGTGGCATCGGGCTTGATGATCGAAAAGGTGCGTTCGGTCGCCATAGCCGAGCGGTCTCCTGCTTGTAGGTGGTGGAAAGTTGCGGCAGCGCCTAGCGGCGGAGCGCGCGGGCCGCAAGTGTCAGGCCGCCTGCGTCCAACGCCCGCCTTCCTGCCGCCAGTAGCGGCGTTCCACCCCTTCCCTGCCCGCCAGCAGCTTCCAGGCGAGGCGCGCCTGCTCGACCGTGGTGCCGTCGAACAAGTGGAAAGCACGATCGAAGGTCAATGCCGCATCGCGCCACTCACCGTCTGCAATCAGGATGTTACGCGCCAAGTTGGGCGCATCTTCCGAGGTGCTGAGAAGGATCGGCTGGCGCGCATCATCGGCACCTCCCGCCAAGCCGTGGGCGAGAAAGCTCGTCGGCCCCGCATCCCACAGCAGCCGGTTCAGCTTGCCGAGCAGTGCCTCGTCGCCGGCCACCACGAGCAGCCGACCACCGCTGGCCAGCACCTTTTCGGCCAAGGTCGCAATTACCTGTTCGAGCGGCATCCCCTCGAGCTGGTAGAAGTCGACCTGCATCAGCCTTCGAGCTGGTCCGCGACGAACTGGTCCAGCAAGCGCACGCCGAAGCCAGTCGCACCCTTGTCGTAGGTGGCGGCGGGCTTGTCGGCCCAAACGGTGCCGGCAATGTCGAGGTGCGCCCAGCGGACGCCGTCGTCGACGAAGCGCTTGATGAACTGCGCGGCGGTGATCGATCCGCCCTCGCGCGGTCCGACATTCTTGATGTCGGCGATCGGGGAATCGATCAGCCGGTCGAAGCTGTCGTGCAGCGGCTGCCGCCACAATTTTTCGCCCACAGCCTGCCCTGCTTGGGTCAGTTCGGACGCGAGCTTGTCGTCCGGCGTGAACAGGCCGGCATATTCGTGACCAAGACTGACGATGATCGCGCCCGTGAGCGTTGCTAAGTCGATGATGGTCTTGGGCCTCGCGACCTGCTGCACATAGGTGATCGCATCGGCGAGCACGAGGCGGCCTTCGGCGTCGGTATTGATCACTTCCACCGTCTGGCCGGACATGGTCGTGACCACGTCGCCGGGGCGCTGGGCGTTGCCGGAGGGCATATTCTCGACCAGCCCGCAGATGCCGACGATGTTGGCCTTGGCTTTGCGCAGAGCCAGCGCCTTCATCGCGCCGGCCACGGCGCCCGCGCCGCCCATGTCCCACTTCATGGCTTCCATGCCGGCGGCCGGCTTGATGGAGATGCCGCCGGTATCGAAGGTCACGCCCTTGCCGACGAAGGCGACCGGCGGCTGCCCGGCCATGCCGCCGTTCCAGCGCATGATCAGCAGGCGCGGATCGCGGACCGATCCTTGCGCGACGCCCAGCAAGGCGCCCATGCCGTGCTCGGCCATCTGGGCGCCGTCCAACACCTCGATCTCGATCCCGAGCTCGGAAAGGTGGCGGCAGCGGTCGACGAAGGTTTCTGGATAGATGATGTTGGCCGGTTCCGTAACCAGCTCGCGCGTAAGGCGGATGCCTTCCACCAGCGGCGCATAACGGCTCTCAAACCTTTGTCTCGCCTCGTCCGCTGCGCCAACCAAGGTGATCTTTTCCAGCGTCGGCTTCTGATTGTCCTTCAGCTTGGTACGATACTGATCGTGCCGCCATGAACGGAGCGCCGCGGCCAGGGCAACGCGTGCCGTTGCGTCGGCGGAAAAGTTCTGTCCGGTGAGGTCGATTACGGCGTGGGTTTCGCCCGATGTCAGCAGCTTTGCGACCGCGCTCCCGCCAAGCTTCTCCGCGCCATCACCCTCGACCGGACCAATCCCGGTTCCGACGACGAGCAGGCGTCTCGGCTGCCCGCCATCGTCGGTGAACAGCTCGACCGAGCTGCCGCTTTCGCCTTCAAAGCGGTGGAGCGGAAGCGCGGCCTTGGCCCGATCGGAATCGCTCAGGCCATTCAGCGGCGACAGGTCCTTGCCGGCGACGGGAACGACGAGGGCGTACTTGCCCTCTGGGCGCGCGGCGGAGAATTCAATCAGCATGCAACATCCTATCTGAAGGTTGGTCGCTCTTTAGACAGGCCGGCCCTCGCCGCAAAGACATTGCCAAGCGGATTGAGCTTGCGGGTTGGAGGCGATAGTCCCGCCCTCGTGCAAGCTCAGCGGTCGACCCAATCTCCTCGCAATACGTTCATGTGGTGGACCGCGTTGCCGATTGCGGCGCTGCTGTGCGCTCCTGCTGCCGCCCAGGTGTCAGGGCCGCCCATCCCGGTGACGTCTAACCAGCAGGAAAGCGTCGACTTCAGCGCCGACGAGGTCAGCTATGACACGGATGCCGAGATCGTCGCGGCAAGCGGTCGCGTCCGAATGGCGAACGACGGCAACTATCTCGCCGCCGACCGAGTCACGTGGAACCGCGCTACCGGTCGGGTCCAGGCAAGCGGCAACGTGGTCGTCACCAATCCGCAGGGCGACAAGCTCGTCGGAGAGACCGTCGACCTGACGGACAGCCTCCGCGACGGCACGATCCAGAATTTGCTGGTCGTGCTCGAAAGCGGCGGTCGCATTGCCGCCACCAGCGGGACCCGGACCGGCAACGTCACTACGCTCCAGAACGCGATCTACTCGCCATGCCCGGTGACGAAGCCGAGCGGTTGTCCGCGCACGCCAAGCTGGGCGATCACGGCCGCGGAGGTCATTCACGATCCGGCGCGTGGGCAGACCCGCTTTCGAGGAGGCCGCCTTCGCCTGTTCGGCATGAACCTGCCTTTGCTCCCGGTCTTCAGCGTTGCAACGGGAGGCGGCTCGGGCGGAGCCAGCGGCGTCCTCGCGCCTGACTTCAGCATCTCCAGCCGCAAGGGCCTGGAGATCGCAATCCCATATTACTGGCGAATCGCTCCTAATCGCGATCTCACCGTCACCCCGCACGCCTACACCAACGTGCTTCCCGCGCTGGAGCTGAAGTATCGGCAGCTGAACAAGCTCGGCGCATTTCAGATCGGCGGCTTCGGAACTTACGGCCACATCGAAAGCGCCGATCTTCAGAGCGAAGAATATGAAGGTCACGGCTTTCGCGGCTACCTTGAAGGGAATGGCCGGGCGCAGCTGTCGCCGGAATGGAGC
The DNA here is from genome assembly GCF_011300455.1 of Sphingomonas piscis. Lineage (NCBI taxonomy): Bacteria > Pseudomonadati > Pseudomonadota > Alphaproteobacteria > Sphingomonadales > Sphingomonadaceae > Sphingomonas > Sphingomonas piscis. Next base: position 2,680,998 of record NZ_CP049869.1, on the reverse strand, counting down.
ATCACCGGTGCTTTCCGCGCTGCGACCGACAAGACCGTCACTCGCCGCTATGACATCACCCGCGATGACCGCTTGCGGAGCTTCGTCAACGCCGAGCGAATTAACACCAACTCCTACATCAGCATCGCGGGATGGGCCTTTCAGGGGCTGCGCGTCGACGACCGGCAGAAGCAGATGCCGATCGCCTTGCCTGCGATCGACGCTCGGTTCCGGCTACAGGACGTTGCCGGCGGGACGGTAGAGCTTCAGGGAAACAGCCTCTCCATTCTTCGTGTCGAGGGCCAGGATACGCAGCGCGCTTTCACCAGCGCACGCTGGGACCTGCGACGCTACACGCCGATGGGGCAGGAATTGACGCTGACGGCCTATGCGCGCGGCGACCTCTACCACACCGATACGGACGGCAGCGTCGAGCCCTCATTCTACCGCGGAGAAAGCGGCTGGCACGCACGCGGCATCGGCGCACTTGCGGCGGACATGCGCTGGCCACTGGTCGGCGCCGCCTTCGGTGGCGTTCAGCGGCTCACCCCCCGGGTCCAACTCGTCCTGACGCCGCCGACGCTCAACCTCGACATCCCTAACGAGGATGCGCGGGCGGTCGATCTGGAGGACAGCAACCTGTTCGCGCTGAATCGCTTCCCGGGTTACGATCGGTGGGAAGACGGATCGCGTGTTACCTACGGGCTTGAGTGGGCGCTCGACCGCTCGCGCCTGTCGTTCGATGCGGTCGTCGGGCAAAGCTATCGGCTCAGGCGGGATCCCAGCCTGTTTCCGGAAGGCACGGGCCTTACCGACCGCTGGTCCGACATCGTTGGCCGTACCCGGATCCGCTACGGCCGGTTTATAGATCTCAGCCACCGATACCGGCTCGACAAGGATAGTTTCGCAATTCGCCGCAACGAGGTCGATCTGACCGCCGGCACCAACCAGACCTATGTCCAGATCGGCTATCTTCGCCTGAACCGCGGCATCGACGATACAATCGAGGATTTGCGCGACAAGGAAGAGCTCAGGCTTGCCGGTCGAGTCAGATTTGCCCGTTACTGGTCCGTGTTCGGTGCGACGGTGGTGGACCTCAGCAGCAAGAAGGAAGACCCACTCTCCCTTGCCGACGGGTTCGAGGCGGTGCGGAACCGACTGGGCATCCTCTACGAGGACGATTGCATTCAGCTTGGCGTATCGTGGCGGCGCGATTATGAGCGGATCGGCAGCTTCCGCAAGGGAAGCACCTTCTCATTGAGCTTCGGGCTGAAGGGACTAGGCCGCTAATTTGAGGTTCAGCGGCGGCAGCTTAAGCGCCATGAGGTAATATGCTGAAAGAGCGAGGGAAAACTGGAGTGGCAGCTTTGAAGATTTCGTCGGCGCGCAAGACTGCGCTAGCCGCCACCGCGGCCGTTGCGCTTGCAACCACGGCGATGGCGCAGCAGGCGGCGGCACCGGTGAACAGCGTCAGCACGCTGAACCTGCCGCAAAACCCTCAATTGTTCGGCACGACCATGCCGTCGGTCGTCAAGGCCACCGCGATCGTCAACGGACAGGTGATCACTCAGACCGACATCGATCAGCGGCTGGCGCTGCTGGCGATGGCGAACGGCGGCCGTATCCCGGCAGAGGAAGTGGGACCGCTTCGCCAGCAGATCCTGAGCAACCTGATCGACGAACTGCTCCAGATCCAGGACGCCAAGAAGGCCGAAGTCGAGGTCAAACCGGCCGACATCGATCGCGCGCTCGAGCGTGTGGCGCAGCAGAACAAGCAGACCGTCGATCAGCTGGGCAAGACATTGGTCGCGAACGGTTCATCGCTGCGCACCATGCGGCGGCAGATCGAAGGCGAGATTGCCTGGCAGCGGCTTCTAAACGAGAAGATCGAAAGCGATGTGACGGTTGGCGAGGATGAAGTGAACGCCGTCATCAGTCGTCTTCAGGCTGCCAAGGGCACGGACGAATATAAGGTCAGCGAGATCTTCCTTCCCGCAACCTCCGTAAACCGGGATCAGGTCAGCGCCGGAGCAGCCCGGCTGGTTGAGCAGATTCGCGAGGGTGCGTCCTTTGCCGGCCTCGCCCGCAACTATTCCCAGGCAACGACGGCCGTCGTCGGCGGCGACCTCGGCTGGATTCGTCCCGAACGGCTGCCCGATCCCCTCCCCGCTGCCCTTCGCCAGCTGCAGCCAGGCCAGGTCAGCGATCCGATTCCGGTCTCCGGCGGTTTCTCGATCGTCGCTGTTCAGGATGCCCGCAAGGTTCTGACCAACGACCCTCGCGACGCGGTGTTGAGCCTCAAGCAGGTAGCATTGAACTTCGCGCCGGGATCGTCCCAGGCCGAGCGTCAGGGCCTTGTTGAACGCTTCAGCACAGCCGCGCGCAACGTCGGCGGCTGCGGGGGCGCCGACAAGCTCGCGGCGGATTTCAAGGCGGATCTGGTGCAGCGCGACGAGATCAAGATGCGCGATCTTCCACCCGCGCTGCAGAACATCATGCTGGCGATGCAAGTCGGACAAGCAACGCAGCCGTTCGGCTCACTCAACGAAGGCGTTCGCACCTTCGTCCTGTGCGGTCGCGACCAAGTCGCGGCGCAGGCACCCAGCTATGACGAAATTTATGCTGCGACCAAGGAGGACCGGGTGAACCTCCGTGCCCGGCGCTACCTTCGCGATCTCCGGCGCGACGCGATCATCGAATATCGCTAAGGCGGGCGCGATGGCGCGCTTGGGCTCTTCACCGCTGGCGATCTCGCTTGGCGATCCTGCGGGCATCGGCCCGGAAGTGATTGCCAAGTGCTGGGATAATCGCGGGCGGTTCGAGCTACCCCCATTTGTCGCGATCGGCGATCCCCGCTCGGTCGAGAAGGTGTGGGACGGGCCGATCGCGATCATCACCGATCCACAGCATGCAGCCGACGTGTTCGACACGGGCTTGCCCCTTCTTGCACTTCCGTCGGCGGAGGATGTGCTGCCCGGCCACCCCAGCGTTGCAGGCGCCCATTGCTCCCTCGATGCGCTTGAACTTGCGGTTGGCCTTGCCCGATCCAGTTCGGCGGCTGCGGTGGTCACCGGCCCGGTCGCCAAGGAGCAATTGTACGCCATCGGCTTCAGCCATCCCGGCCAGACCGAATTTGTCGCGGAGCGCTGCGGCGTAGCCTCAGCAAACGTTGCGATGATGCTTGCCGGACCGTCGCTGAAGACGGTCACCGTCACGACCCACATTGCCTTGTCGCAGGTTCCTCAGCAGCTGACGAGCGGGCTCATCGAGTCCCGCGGCCGAGCAACCCTCCGGGGCCTTCAACGCAACTTCGGCATCGAGCAGCCGAAGCTCGCCGTCGCCGCGCTCAACCCCCACGCCGGTGAGGGCGGATCGCTCGGCCGTGAGGAAATCGAGGTCATCGGGCCCGCAATCGCGGCGCTGACTGCCGAGGGCTGGCACGTCACCGGTCCTCATCCCGCCGATACCCTGTTCCACGAGGTGGCGCGGGCCCGCTACGATGCGGCATTGTGCATGTACCATGATCAGGCATTGGTGCCCTTGAAGGCATTGCACTTCGACGAAGGCGTCAACATCACCCTTGGCCTGCCGATCGTGCGGACGGCCCCCGATCACGGCACTGCGTTCGACATTGCGGGGCAGGACAAGGCTGATCCGCGGGCAATGGCGGCGGCAATCCGGATGGCTGCGGAATGCGCGGAGCATCGGGCCCGCAATCGGTGAGCAGCCCTGTCGAGCCGCTGCGTGACGTTATCGCTCGCCACGGCCTCTCCGCGAGCAAGGCGCTCGGCCAGAATTTCCTTCTCGACCGGCAATTGCTCGCCCGTATTGCCGCGATCCCCGGGCTTGAGGCTGGGGACATCGTGTATGAGGTCGGTCCAGGTCCCGGTGGCCTAACACGCGCCCTGCTGGATACAGGTGCCCGCGTGGTGGCGGTGGAGCGGGATCGGCGCTGCATCCCAGCTTTGGCCGAGCTTCAGCACGACCATTCCGGCCTGCAGCTAGTTGAGGCCGATGCGCTTGAGGTGGATGAGGTGCAGGCGACGGGCGGTCCGGCGCATGTGGTCGCCAATCTGCCCTACAACATCGGAACCGCACTGCTGCTGCGATGGCTCGACGCCTCGTGGCCGCCCTGGTGGCGGTCACTGACATTGATGTTCCAGAAGGAGGTTGCTGAGCGGATCGTCGCCGCCCCGGACACACCCGCTTATGGGCGTCTGTCGATTGCGGCTCAGTGGCGATGCCACGCGCGTATTGCGATGAACGTCAATCGCTCCGCCTTCGTCCCTCCGCCGAAGATCACTTCCGCTGTGGTCCACATCACTCCCGCTGCTCAGCCCGAAGGAGTGAACCCGGCGATCTTGTCGAAGCTGACCGAGACGGCATTCGGGCAACGACGCAAGATGCTGCGATCGGCGTTGAAGGCGATGCCCGGCGCGCTGGCGGCGCTCGAGCAATGCGGGATTGCCCCGGAACGGCGGGCGGAAACGTTGGCGGTCAGCGACTTCGTCGCGCTCGCGCGTCTCTTGTCCTAATTCGTCTTGGTGGTCGTCGCCTGCTTCGCCGACGCGACGGTCGGGCCGCGCGTCAGCGCGCTCGACAGAGCGCTGAGTTGCGGGCAGCCCTGCGGACAAAGCTGTTTCAGCTTCTGAAGGTTCGCCTGGGCGCGGGCCGAGGCGCCGAGTTCCACCATCGCCACGCCCTGAACGGACAGGGCATTGCTGTCGTTGGGATCGAGCAGCAACGCCTTGTTGGTCAGGCGGATGGCCTTGCCGAACAATTTCTCTTTGGTGGCGACGCGCGCAAGATCGACAAAGGCCGTGCGGTTGCGCGGGTCGACCGCAAGTGCGGTCTCAAGCGTGTCGGTCGCCTCGTTGAAGCGTCCCGCCGAATAATGCGCCTCGCCCTGCTTCTGAAGCTCGACCGAACGCGGGTTGAGCTGATCGTCGCTGCGCTGCCCCGAGACCGGCGCCCCGAGCGCGAATGCGGCAAGACCGAGAACCAGCATCTGAGGTTTGAAGCGCATGGCCAACTCCAAGGAACCCCTTACGTTAGCACGGTGAATCGAACCGTGCGATGAAAAAGCCGTCCGTTCCGTCATGGCCCGGAGTGAGGAGCCGTCCAGGTCCGTCGGCCCGTCCGATGCCCTGCAGCGGGTCGTGCCCGACCCAGCCTGAACGGCGGCTGAGGAAGGCATCGGCTTGCCCAGGCCCCTCGCGGCCGAGTAGCGAGCAGACGGCGTAAACGATCCGGCCACCCGGCCGGACGAGCTCGGCGGCAATAGCGAGTAAACGTTGCTGGGTCTCGATCAACCGCGATAGCCGCTCGGGCGTGAGCCGCCAGCGACCTTCGGGGTTCCGGCGCCATGTCCCGCTTCCCGAGCAAGGTGCGTCGACCAGCACCAGGTCGGCAGCGCCGCGCCAGTCGGCCATCTGATCCAGTTCCCGCGGCGGGTTGAGCAGCATGGTCTCGATGGCTGCTCCGGCCCGCGCGGCGCGCGGCGCCAGCTGCCCGAGTCGCGCCCGATTGCTATCGGTGGCAAGGATGGCAGCGCGTGGCGCCGCACTCGCCAGCGCGAGCGACTTGCCGCCTGCACCGGCACATAGATCGACGATCCGCTCGCCGTCCCGTGCGGCGCATGCAAGCGCGATCAGCTGACTGCCCTCGTCCTGAACCTCGACGGCACCGCCGAGAAAGGCGGGATGATCGTCGATTCGCGTGTCTGCCGGAAGTCGGATGCCCCATGGACTGAGCGGCGTTGCGCTCCCCTCCACGAACTCGGGAAGCAGCGCGTCCCGCGCTCCTTTCAGCGCGTTAACGCGAAGGTCGAGGGGAGCGCGGTCGAGTAATGCGGCCTGCTCCTCAGCTGTAACCAGGGGCGACAATTCATCGCGCAGCCAATCGGGAACAACGCCCGCGGCCGCGATCGCCTCCTCGGCTTTAAGTGGCTCCGGCCCGCGTGGTTGCCCGAAAAGTGCCGACAGGTCCGGCTGCTCCGATGCGAGGCCGAGGATCGCGCTGCGCCCAGTCGATGGGCAATCGGCCGACCGGCGAATGGCGCGGAACACGACTTCCCGTACGGCCCGACGGTCGGATGAGCCGGCATAGCGGCGTGCCTTGAAGTAACGGGTGACGATCGCATCAGCCGGCGCGCCATTGTCACGCACGGATGCAATGACTTCGTCCAGAATCTCCACCGCCGCTTGCAGGCGTGCCGCGGGAGTCATGACCTAACGGGTCGGATAATTTGGTGCTTCCCGGGTGATGGTCACGTCGTGAACATGGCTTTCGGAAAGGCCCGCGTTGGTGATGCGCACGAACTGTGCACGCTCCTGAAGCTCGGCAATCGTCGCCGAACCCGTGTAGCCCATCGCCGCTTTCACCCCGCCGACCAGCTGGTGGATGATATCGCGGACCGGGCCCTTGTAGGGCACCTGTCCTTCGATGCCCTCGGGCACCAGCTTGAGATGATCCTTGATGTCCTGCTGGAAGTAACGGTCGGCCGAGCCGCGCGCCATCGCGCCGACCGAGCCCATGCCCCGATAGCTCTTGTAGGCTCGGCCCTGGTACAGGAAGGTCTCGCCAGGCGCCTCTTCGGTGCCGGCGAGGAGAGAGCCGACCATCACGGTCGACGCACCCGCCGCGAGCGCCTTGGCGATGTCGCCGCTGGTACGAATACCGCCATCGGCGATAACGGGGATCCCGGCATCTCGCGCCGCCCGCGCCGCGGCCATAACCGCGGTCAGCTGGGGAACGCCGACTCCGGCAACGACCCGCGTGGTGCAGATGGAACCCGGACCGATTCCGACCTTCACTGCATCGGCACCGGCGTCGATCAGCGCCTTGGCAGCATCGGCTGTGGCGATGTTGCCGGCGACCACCTGAACGCTGTTGGATACTTCCTTCACTCGCCCGACGGCCCGTGCGACGTCGACGTTATGGCCGTGCGCCGTGTCGATCACGATGCAGTCGCAGCCTGCCTCAACTAAGGCTTCGGACCGGGCGAAACCGGCGTCTCCGACCGTAGTGGCGGCGGCAACCCGAAGGCGACCTTGCTCGTCCTTGGTGGCGTTCGGCGTCGCCACCGCTTTCTCGATATCCTTGACGGTGATCAGGCCGACGCAATGATCGGCCTCGTCGACGACGAGCAATTTCTCGATTCGGCGCTGGTGGAGGATACGGCGCGCTTCTTCCTGGCTCGTCCCAAGAGGAACGGTTGCGAGATTATCGCGGGTCATCAGTTCCGACACGGGCTGACGCGGGTTCTCAGCGAAGCGGACGTCGCGGTTGGTCAGGATACCGCACAGCTTGCCGGAACCCTCGACAACTGGAATTCCGCTGATCCGGTGGGTTTGCATCAGCTCCAGCGCTTCGGCGAGCGTCTGGTCCGGGCGCATGGTGATCGGATTGACGACCATGCCGCTTTCGAAGCGCTTCACGGCGCGGATTGCAGCCGCCTGCTCATCCACGGTCAGGTTGCGGTGGAGGACGCCGATGCCGCCGAGCTGCGCCATGGCGATCGCCATGTCCGCCTCCGTCACCGTATCCATGGCGGAGGAAAGAATTGGGATGTTGAGCGGGATGCCGCGGGTCAGCTGCGTCCGGGTACCGGCCTGGCTCGGCAGGACGCTGGATTCGCGCGGTTGCAACAGGACGTCGTCAAAGGTGAGGCCCAACGGAATGTCGGGCCAGGCGGCGGAAGCGGTGTCGTTGAGCTGAGCCATATCGGCCCATGGCAGGCCGGAAGCGATTCGCCAAGACGCCTAGCGGCGGGCACGCTCAACTGTGCGCCGGGCCTGATCGACATGCATGGATTCGATCATCGCATCCTCAAACCGCTGGGCACCGCCCGTCGCAGCCGCGATCAGCCGCTCTGCGCGGGCCACCTCTTCTTCGCTGGGCACAAAGACGCGATGGCAGGGGTCGATCTGACTTGGGTGGATCAAGCTCTTGCCGTCGAAACCAAGTGCGCGTCCCTCGCGGCACTCAGCCTCAAAGCCATCCTGGTCATCGAGTCTGTTGAAAACTCCATCCCAAACCGGAAGCTCGGCAGAGCGGGCGGCGCAGACGACGCTTTGAAGCGCCATCGCCATGGCCTGTCGCCGCGACGAGCCGGGCAGACGAAGATCCGCCGCAAGATCGTTGGTGCCGACCAAGAGGCCGGCTACGCCCTTTGCGGCGACGATTTCGCGAAGGTTCATGACAGCACGGGCGGTCTCGACCATCGCAATCACGGGCTTGCCGGCACGCTGCGCCATCGTGTCGGGTGCTTCCTCGACCTTGGGCAGCACGACGATGTCCGCTGCCGATGCTGCGACCGCCTGCAGATCCTGCACGCCATCGATACGGATTGCGACCGGCATGGGCCAGGGCTCGGCCAACGCCGCAACCGCCGTCGCACGCGCCGTTACCTTGTCCTCCGGCTTCACCGCATCTTCGAGGTCGAGAATCACGAGATCCGCAGCCAAGGTTCGCGCCTTGGCGATCGCGCGCGGATTGGAGGCTGGAAGGAACAGGAGAGAGCGCACCGAATGAAGGTCAGCACCCATACCGATTTCCCTTCCGATTACGGCCTGGACGACGCATCATGCAGTCACCTTGGGGGGTGAGATTCGATGATGCTGTCGACATTCATGCTGGCGCTGGTTGCGCTTGTTGTTCTCTTCATCATGATGAGCGTCAAGATCGTTCATCAGGGCTACCGCTATACGCTGGAGCATTTCGGCCGATTCGTTCGGGTCGCCGAGCCGGGCATCAACTTCGTTTTCCCGTTCGTCACCCGCGTCGGCCGCAAGATCAACATGATGGAGCAGGTGCTCGACATTCCGGGCCAGGAGATCATCACCAAGGATAACGCCATGGTGGCGGTGGACGGTGTCGTCTTCTTCCAGGTGCTGGACGCTGCCAAGGCCGCTTACGAGGTCAGCGACCTCTACATGGCGATCATGGCGCTTTCGACCACTAACCTTCGCACGGTCATGGGCTCGATGGACCTCGATGAAACGTTGTCGAAGCGTGACGAGATCAACGCACGGCTGCTCGCCGTCGTCGACCATGCGACGGAAGCGTGGGGCGTGAAGATCACGCGGGTCGAGCTGAAGGACATCCGCCCGCCCTCCGACATCGTTAACGCCATGACCCGGCAGATGAAGGCCGAGCGCGAAAAGCGTGCGGCCATCCTCGAGTCCGAAGGCATGCGTCAGTCCGAGATCCTCCGGGCCGAGGGTGAAAAGCAGGCAAAAATCCTGCAGGCCGAGGGGCTGAAGGAGGCGGCCTTCCGTGAAGCCGAAGCCCGCGAGCGTGCTGCCCAGGCGGAAGCCGCGGCGACGAAGGCGGTCAGCGACGCCATCGAGAGCGGCAGCGGTCAGGCGATCAACTATTTCGTCGCCCAGAAATATGTCGAGGCGCTCGGCAAGTTCGCGACCTCGCCCAATGCGAAAACCATCTTGTTCCCCGTCGAGGCCACCCAACTCATGGGAACGCTCGGAGGCATCGGCGAGCTGGCCAAGGAGGTGTTCGGCGAAGGCGGCAACGCGCAGGCGACACCCAAGGTGAAGCGCGAGGCGACTGCTTCCCGCGGGGCGCCACCGACCATTTCCGGACTGCCGAGGATCGAAGGCTGATGCCGTTCGGGCTTGAGCCGGGCTGGCTCTGGGCGATCGGCGGCATCCTGCTGCTGATGCTGGAGATGCTCGCGCCCGGCTTCTTTCTCGTATTCATCGGTGCAGCCGCCATCGCGACCGGCGCCTTTACCCTATTGTTCGGCCTGGGCGTGCCCGCGCAGCTCGCCCTATTCGCACTCTACGCCCTCTTGGCGGTTGCTGCGGGGCGCCGAATCTACGGCAATGCCGCTGTCGACCATCATGCCAAGCATCTTAACGACCCGGCAGCACGTCTGATCGGCCGGTCCGTCCTGGTTATCGAGGCCGTGGACGACCATGGCGGCCGGGTCCGGTTAGGCGACGGCGAATGGAGCGCCCGCGGGGGCCCCGCACAACCCGGCGACCGGGCGCGGATCACGGGCGTCGACGGCAATTGCCTGAGGATCGACGTCGAGCGTACACTTCCTTCGACTTAGGTGACCCGCTCGCGGGCGGCGATTACGCCGCCGCTGCTGTCGCCGACGGCGCTGCCGACCGGACACCCTCGTCGACGTGTGTTTCGAACTGCGCGAAGTTGCTGACGAACAGGTCCACCAGCTTCGCCGCGGTCGCATCATAATCGGCGGGATCGCTCCAGGTGCGGCGCGGATCGAGGATCGTCGGGTCGACACCCGGAACCGCCACCGGCACTTCGAAGCCGAAGTTGGGGTCTTTGCGGAACTCGGCATTGTTGAGGCTGCCATCCAGCGCCGCGTCGAGAAGCGCGCGGGTGACCTTGATCGGCATCCGGCGGCCGACGCCATATTTGCCGCCGGTCCAGCCAGTGTTGACGAGCCAGCACGACACACCGCCCTCGGCGATCCGCGCCTTCAGCAGGTTGCCGTAAACGGACGGGTGGCGAGGCATGAACGGTGCGCCGAAACAGGTGGAGAAGGTCGCCTCCGGCTCAGTAACGCCAATCTCGGTGCCCGCGACCTTGGCCGTGTAGCCGGATAGGAAGTGATACATGGCCTGGTCTGGCGTCAGGCGCGCGATGGGCGGAAGCACACCGAACGCGTCTGCCGTCAGCATCACGAGGTTCCGTGGGACAGGCCCCATGTTCGCTTCGGACGAATTTGGGATGAAGTCGATCGGGTAAGCACCCCGGCTGTTCTCCGCCAGCCTGGCATCGTCGAAGTCGAGCTCACGCGTGTCCGGATCCATGACGACATTTTCGAGGACGGTGCCGAACCGCCTGGTGGTCGCGTAAATCTCGGGTTCGGCTTCTTCCGAAAGACGGATCATCTTGGCGTAGCAGCCGCCTTCGAAATTGAAGACCGCGGTGTCGGACCAGCCATGTTCGTCGTCGCCGATCAGCGTCCGCTTGGGGTCGGCTGACAAGGTCGTCTTGCCCGTTCCGGACAGGCCGAAGAAGATCGCCGTGTCGCCGGCTGCGCCGATGTTGGCGGAGCAGTGCATCGGCATGATCCCATGTTCGGGAAGGATGAAGTTGAGGAGGCCGAACACCGACTTCTTCATCTCGCCGGCGTAAGCGGTGCCGCCGATCAGGATGATCTTCTTCTCCAGATTGACGGCAATCACCGTTTCCGTGCGGCAGCCGTGCCGCTCGGGGTCGGCACGGAAGGTCGGCAAATCGATGATGAGATATTCGGGATCGAAATCAGGCAGGTCGGCCGCATCGGGACGGACCAGCAAGGTCCGGATGAACAGATTATGCCAGGCATATTCGTTGACCACGCGGACATGGACGCGATGTTCAGGCTGCGAGCCGCCGTAAAGATCGGCGACGAACAACTGATCCTTCGTGCCAAGCGCCGCGAGGAAATCTTCGTGCAAGCGATCGAAGGCCTCCGGCTCCATGGGCTTGTTCGACCTGCCCCACCACACGCTGTCTTCGGTCACGCTGTTGCGGACGACGAAGCGGTCCTGCGCGCTTCGACCGGTATGCTTGCCGGTGCGGACCACCAACGGACCATGCTTGGCCAACTGCCCCTCGCCGCGCGCTACCGCGCGTTCCACCAAAGGCGCCGTTTCCAAGTTCCAGTGGATTTCCGCGCCGGTGGAAATGCCGAGAGCATCCAAGCCGCGATTCGGGACTCTGTTTGCCACATTCTACTCCAAAGCTTCTTGTTGCGGCCGTGCGTCCGGCCACCCTCGATCGAGGTCTATGGACATCCATCTAGAGGAACATCGAGGCTATGTAGAGGCCTATAGATTGGTTATGTGGTATAGCAAGGCGTCGGCCGCTGGCCTTGTCTGCCCCGCTGCCGCTGGCTAAGTCGCCACGATGGGGCAGACCGGAGCGAGCCGATGAGCCAGGTGATCGCGCTGGTCGACGATGACCGCAACATCCTCACCTCCGTGTCGATCGCGCTCCAGAGCGAGGGTTTCGTGACCCGGGTCTACACCGACGGCGCTGCAGCGCTGAAAGCGTTCGGCGACAACCCTCCCGATCTTGGCGTCTTCGATATAAAGATGCCCCGGATGGATGGGATGGAATTGCTCCGCCGGGTTCGCGAAATCAGCGCCATGCCGGTCATCTTCCTGACATCCAAGGACGACGAACTGGACGAAGCGATGGGTCTGGCGATGGGCGCCGACGATTACATCGCTAAGCCTTTTTCCCAACGTCTGCTGATTGCCCGGATCCGCGCCTTGCTGCGCCGGCAGGATCTCGCGCGAGGCGAAGTCTCGGCAGGGGACGATGAACCGCAGCAGCAAGTGCTTGAGCGGGGCAGGCTGACCATGGATCCCGCCCGTCACAAGGTGAAGTGGGGCGGCAAGGACGTCACCCTGACGGTGACGGAGTTCCTGATCCTTGAAGCGCTTGCCCAGCGGCCTGGCGTGGTGAAAAGCCGCAATCAGTTGCTCGATATCGCCTACCAGGACGACGTTTATGTCGACGACCGCACGATCGACAGTCACATCAAGCGGATCAGGCGCAAGTTCCGTGCGACCGACCCGCAATTCGATGCAATCGAGACCCTGTATGGCGTCGGATACCGTTTCGACGACGAATGAGGATCCGGGACTCGACCTAAGCTGGTCGGGGCGATGGACGCTTGCCCACCGCATCCTCGCGGTGAACGTTCTCACGCTTGTGCTGCTCGCCGCCAGCGTCCTCTATCTCGATGCATTCCGGAATCAGCTGAGCGACGAACGGGAATCGCAGACCAACCTGCAACTCGGGATCGCCGCCCGCGCACTGACTCTTGTTCCCGCTAGTGAGCGCCCGAAAGCGCTCGGCGCGCTTGCACAAGCGAGCAAGGCCCGGCTTCGCCTCTACGGCCCCGATGGCGCGCTGGTCGCCGACAGCTGGCAGACGACCGGGCCCACCTACGCGCTCCGTGACCCCGCACAGCAACCCTGGACCAAAAGCGTGGCGCGCGCACTCGATCGCGGGTTCAACGCCCTGGTCGGCGCGATCGCCGATGAGGATTTCGCCGAGCCGGTGAATGATCGGCTGACCGCATGGCCAGAGGCGGTGCGCGCCCGCTCGACCGGCGAAGTTGCCGACCAGATCCGCAACGCGCCCGACCTGACACCAGTCTTCTCCGCGGCGCAGCCAATGGGTCGCTATGTCCTCTTGTCGACCTCCAACGACCGCAACTTCACCCGCACGGTTCGGGAGCAGCGGCGCGCCCTGCTGCTGATGCTCGGACTTTCCATCCTTCTGTCCGTTCTCTTGTCCCTGTTTCTTGCACGAACCATCGTTCGGCCACTGAGGAGGCTTGCGCTGGCGGCACAGCGGGTTCGGCTGGGGCGTGCCCGGGAAGTCAAGGTTCCGCGCTTGCCCTCCCGCAGCGACGAGATCGGCCTGCTTGCGCGCGCCGTGTCGGACATGAGCCAGTCGCTGCGCCAGCGGATCGACAATATCGAGGCATTCGCGGCCGACGTCACCCACGAGCTCAAGAACCCCATCGCCTCGCTCCGCTCCGCCCTCGACAGCTTGGACCGCGTGGAAAAGCCGGAACTTCGTCAGCAGCTTCTGGCCGTTGCCAAGCAGGATGTCCTGCGGCTCGACCGACTGATCGGCGACATCGGTGAAGCAGCGCGCACCGATGCGGAACTTGCCCGCGCGACGTTCGAAGTGGTCGACCTCGGCACTTTGATCGAACAACTGGTTAACAGCTGGGACGTGCGACGGGAAAAGGGCAATGCCAGGATCGCCTTTGCCCGGCCGCGCCGCTCCACTGCCGTGGTGATGGGTCGCCCCGAACGGCTTGCCCGGGCGATCGACAATCTGGTCGACAATGCCGTCAGCTTCTCGCCGCCGGGCGGGCTGGTTGAGATTGTTGCCTCCCGCGTCGGAGAGGAAGTGCGCATACGCATCGACGATGAGGGTCCGGGTGTCCCCGCCGACGCCCGGGAAGCGATCTTTAACCGGTTCCACTCGGTGAGGCCTGACGCCGACAGCTTCGGACGCCATTCGGGACTTGGCCTTGCGATCGCCCGAGCGATTGTCGAGGGTCATGACGGGGAGATCGACGTGCAGGACCGCGATGACGCGCCTTCAGGCGCTCGCTTCACTATCAAGCTGCCTGCGGCAGACCGACCATGAGCAGCGCGCCCGGTGCCGCCCGGCTCTCATCCGAGTCGATCCATGCCAGCACGGTTGCAAAGGATGGCCGCGCCGTTCTCATCACCGGAATGTCTGGCGCGGGGAAATCGGACCTGGCGCTGCAGCTGATCGATCGCGGCTGGACACTGGTCAGCGACGACCAGACCATCGTCAAACGCCAGGGCGACCGACTGATCTCAACTTGCCCGCCCACCATCGCCGGCAAGCTGGAGATCCGCGGCCTCGGCATCGTCGACATGCCGCACGCCACGGACGTTCCCGTGGCCCTGCTGGTGGAGCTTACCGGCGAAGTCGTTCGAATGCCGGACGACAGCAGCGAACGCCCGATTCTTGGCATTGCGATCCCGCTGGTCGGGATCGATGCCAGGACCGCCTCGGCCGCTCCCAAGGTCGCCATTGCACTCGATCATTTCGGTCGGAAGTTCTGATGGAACGCCGGCGATCGCGACTGCTTCTCGTTACCGGCATGTCGGGAGCCGGCAAGTCGACGGTGCTCGACGTGCTGGAGGATCTCGGCTGGGACTGCGCGGACAATTTGCCTCTGAACCTGGTTTCCGGTTTCGTCGACGGCGCCGCCGACGGGGCACGGCTGGCGATCGGTATGGACGTCCGGAGCCGCGGGTTCGATCCGGCTACGCTTCGGGACAGCCTCCACGCCATCCCCAACATCGTCACCGAGCTTCTCTACATCGATTGCTCGGGCAACGAACTGCTTCGTCGCTATGCCGCGACCCGGCGGCGCCATCCGTTGGCGCCAGACCGCCCGGCGGAGGATGGCATCGCCCGGGAGCGTGCATCGACGGCGACGCTCCGCCACACGGCGGACAGCATCATCGATACGACCGAGCTTACGCCGGCGGACCTCCGTGAAGAACTGATCCGCCGCTATGGGTCCGATGCCGAGCAGCCAGTTCTAACCCTTATGTCGTTCGGCTTCGCGCGCGGCATTGCCCGCACCGCAGACCTGGTGTTCGACCTGCGCTTCCTTGCCAACCCTCACTGGGTAGACGATCTTCGGCCGCTCACAGGTGAGGATGCCCCAGTCCAAGACTATGTCGCTGCCGATCCCGCTTGGAGCGACACGGTGGACAGGCTGGAATCGCTTCTCACCGACTGGATTCCCCGCTACTGGGCCGCGGGTAAGAATTACGTCACGGTCGCGTTCGGCTGCACGGGGGGACGGCACAGGTCCGTCGCCGCAGCCGTGGAGATGGCGGAGCGGTTGCGCGGCGCGGGTTTTTCCCCGAACGTCCGTCACCGGGACCTCCCCTCGCCGCCACGCGACACGATCGAGGGCGACCGGCGGTCCCCAGTGGAAGCGAGTTGAACGAATGATCGGACTAGTGCTGGTGACCCACGGCCGTCTGGCGGCCGAGTTCATCACCGCAATGGAACATGTGGTCGGCCCGCAAGGCGCGATCGAAGGCATCTGCATCGGGCCGGAAGACGACATGGAGGCTCGCCGACAGGACATCGCGGATGCGATCGGCCGAGTGGATCAGGGCAAGGGCGTGATCATCCTCACCGACCTGTTCGGCGGTACGCCGTCCAACCTCGCCATCAGCCTGATGAAGAGCGAGAATATCGAGGTGATCGCCGGCATCAACCTGCCGATGCTGATCCGCCTCGAAGGTGCCCGCAAGGTGATGGGCGTGCATGCCGCCGTTGCCGCCGCCCGCGAGGCTGGCCGCAAATACATCTCGGTCGCTTCCGAGATTCTCGGCGAAGCCGGGGAAGCCGCGGCTTGAGCGTGCTCAGCCGTCAGGTCGAGATCACCAATCGGCGGGGCCTGCATGCGCGCGCCAGTGCCAAGTTCGTCGGACTTGCCGCCCAGCTGCCGGCCAAGGTCGAGGTCGAAAAGGACGGCAACCGCGTCTGCGGCACCTCGATCATGGGCCTGATGATGCTCGGCGCCGCGCTTGGCGACAGCATCGTCATTCACACCGAAGGCGACGGTGCAGACGACGCCATGACCCAGCTCGTCACCCTGGTCGAGGACCGCTTCGGGGAAGATTGATGCCCCGGCAGATCACGTCCTTTTCCAATGACACCGTCAAACGCCTCCGCTCCCTCCGCGACAAGAAGGCGCGGCGCAGTGAAGGCCTGTTCCTAGCTGAGGGGCTGAGGATCATCGCCGAAGCGCGCGATGAGGGCCATCTTCCTGAGATCGTTGCTTATTCCAGCGCTGGCGGAGTTCACCCGCTAGCCCAGGAGATCATCGCCGCCGCGGAGGCCAATGGTGCCGACGTGATCGAGACCACGCCCGAGATCCTTACGAAGATGAGCGGCAAGGACAATCCGCAGATGCTGCTCGGCGCCTTCCGGCAGCCGGACGTGGCGCTGGCCAAGGTTGATCGCGGGCGTTCTCCTCTCTGGCTGGTGGCGCAGGCGCTTCGCGACCCGGGAAATATCGGGACCATTTTGCGCACCGGCGACGCGGTCGGCGCTGGCGGGCTTATACTGATCGACGATTGCGCCGACCCCTTCTCCGTCGAGGCGGTACGCGCATCGATGGGAGCGCTTTTTACGCAGCAAATCGCCGCGGCACGGTGGCCGGAGTTCCTGGCCTGGCTCCGGAACGGTGAAGGCCAGCTGGTCGGCACCAGCCTCAAAACCGAGCATGACTATCTCGGCGTTACCTACGAAAAGCCTTGCTTCTTGCTGATCGGCAATGAGCAGCAGGGGCTCCCCGCCGATTACGAGCCGGAATGCGACCTCTTGGTGAAGATTTCGATGTCGGGGCGGGCCGACAGCCTGAACGCGGCAATCGCTGCGGCGGTGATGGCCTTTCAGGTTCGGGCAAGCTGGCGCTAGGATAAGGACGACCAGGAGGTTGCCCTTATGCTGCGTATCATCGTTCCCGCCGCGCTTGCCGCCGCGCTCACCGCCTGCCTTCCGGCACCGCCGCCGCCGCCGGCTCCGTACCGCGCCGTCGGAACGGAGCCCTTCTGGTCGCTAGTGATCGACGACCGGGAGATCGCCTTCATTCCCGCCGATGGTGCGCAGGTCCGCCAACCCCTACCCCGCGTCATCCACGGTGTTGCGGGCGAGATCTACCAGACCCCTAGGATCGGCGTGAACATCATCCATGCGCAGTGCAGCGACGGCATGAGCGACCGCACCTATCCGGACAAGGTCCAGGTCAGTGTCGACGGTCGCCAATTCAACGGCTGCGGCGGCGATCCGATTGCGTCGGCCAGCCTTGCCGGCAGCAGTTGGCGAGTGGCGGCGGTCAATGGACGGTCGACACCGCCCGCCGGCGAATATTACGTGCGCTTCGATGCCGACGACCGGATCGGCGTGAAGTTCGGCTGCAACTCGGCCGGCGGCCGCTATCTCCAGCGCGGGGCCACCGTCAGCGTCAGCAACCTTGCGGCGACTCGGATGGCCTGCGCCGAACCGGCAATGAGCTTCGAAAACCAGGGACTCGGCATCTTGTCGCAGCCGGTCATCGCCGACTGGCAGGGTGGCGACCGCCTGACGCTGAGCAATCCCAACGGTCGGATCGAGCTAAGGCGGGGCTACTAAAGTTGCAAAATGAGAAAGGCCGGGACCCGAGAGCCCCGACCCCCCTCTGCTATCCGAAGAGGCGCTCGTACGTCTCGGCGTACTTGCGAGCCTCAGACTCAGTCTCGCACTCACAGGGCAAACGGCGCTTAATCATCCCCTTCTCATCGAGGATAGCGACCGCCCACTTACTGAGAGGCGTCGGCTCAGAGGACATCAAGGCATAGCCCACGACTTCCTCCTTCGTTATGCCGACAAGAAGCTGTGTGTGCTCTGTCACCCGGCCCATCTGAGGGGCTCTTCTTCGAGAGCAAATTACAAGCGTTATGCCGACCTCCCGATGCTACGCTGAGGCGGAAGAAATGCAAGTAAGATTGTTCACTCTTCGTTCGCCGCAGGCGAGTTCCCGGATGGCCCTACGAGCTTCGTGAGAGGACGAGGCGCAGCCTCCATCATGGGCGGTGAGACTGCTTCCTTGGCGCTCCCCGCACCCAATCCTTCGAATCGGCGAGCCTGCGTGAGAACCTGACTTTCAAAGCTTCCGACCATTTGGTTGTAGGCCGTGTTTGCTGTCGCGAGATTTTTTCCCATGCGCGCGATGTGGTCCGCCATGGTCGCGATTCGGGAGTGGAGCTCCTTGCCTATGCTTGCGATTTCCTCGGCAGCCTCCGCGAGCCGCTCCTGCCGCCAGACGCTGGCCACCGTGCGGGCAATTGCGACCAGGTTCGTAGGAGTAGCCAGCAGCACCTTGTCTTTGAACGCTTTTTCCCAAAGCTGCTCGTCCTGCTCAAGCGCGGCGGATAAAAAGTGTTCGCCGGGGATGTACATGATGACGAAATCGGCGGCGTCACCGAACTGCGCCCAGTAGTTTTTGCTCCCGAGCTGCTGGGCGTGGCGGAGGACGGAGGCGAGGTGCGCCTTGAAGCAGGCCGTGCGCCTGTCGTCGTCCACCTCGTCGCAGGCGTCGAGATAAGCATTCAATGAGCATTTAGCGTCGATCACCAGCTTGCGGCCCTGCGGCAGGTTGACGATCGCGTCGGGGCGCAGGCGTCCCTCTTCGCCGTCGGTCGACACCTCCATGTTGAAGTCGATGCCTTCGACCAGCCCAGCCTGGACCAGCACGTTCTGAAGGCTCCGCTCGCCCCAGCGGCCCCGCTGCTTGGGCGATGACGTCAGCGCGGTGACCAGGCGGCGCGCCTCGTCGCGCACTTGCCCCTGCCCTGCGCGCACCAGTTCGACTTGCTCCCGCAGGCCCGCATAGCTGTCGATCCGATCTTTCTCGACCCGCTGCAGTCCTTCCTCGTAGCGCTTGAGGGTAGATTCGACCGGTTGCAGCAGTTGTTGGAGCTTTGCGGTCTGTTCCTTGTCCGCCTTGGCGAGGCGGTCATCGGCTTTGGCAAGAAAGTCGCTCTGAGCCTTTTCGAGGAGCTTGTCGCCAATCTCCCGAAATTGGACGACGAGGGTTTCCTTGGCCTTTTCGAGCGAGGCAATCTGCTGCTCAAAGCCGCGTTCGCGCTCCTGCTGAGCCGCCTGCAGTGCGGCTAGCTTCGCCTGTGCCTCGCTGTGGGCATTCCGCAGGGCGCCGAGTTCCTGAAACGCGCTCTCCCGCTCCCGGCCCACTCCGTCGAGCTGCAAGCGAAGGCTTTCGGTGACTTGCTTGGCGGCCGCGGCCTGACGACTGGCAATGAGGAAACCGATCAGGGCGCCGAGTCCAAGCGCCACAAGCGCGACCAACATCCCCACCGCGTCCATCATTCGCCTCCCGGAACAGAATGGGAACTGTAGGCCCGACTGCATCGCCTCTCAAGCGCGGAATTGTTATCGGAAGCAGTGCATGCGACGAAGCAAACCATAAAGGAACTCGAAGCAAGCTGCTTCGCTACGTTCGCAACAACGAGAGAGGAACCGCATGTCCGTACGAAAGATGATCGGGTTGCATCCGCTAGTCGACGGCCACGTCAATCAGCCGCTCGGCGACGCCGTGCACCATGCCATGTATTGTTCGAAGATGGCGCTGAGCTGCGCGGATGCATGTTCGGCCGAGAATATGGACATGACCCAGTGCATTCGGCTGTGCCTGGACGTATCGGATGTCTGTGAGGCGACGGCGCGGCTGGGGCTTCGGCGGACGGGATCAAACCCGCAAATCCTTCGCGAGCTGCTGGAGCTATGCGCCCGTGCCTGCGATGAGTGCGCCGCCGAGTGCGAGCGCCATGACCATGAGCATTGCAAGCTGTGCGCGCAGATGTGCCGCGAGTGTGCGGCGGACTGCCGGCATGCGGCGCTGTCCGTGGTGGAGCCCGTCTAAGCCGGACGAAGGCGGTCTATGCCGCCTTTTTCCCTTGTTCTTTCCGCTGCTTGGCAAGCTTCTTGAGCACCATCTCGCGCTTCAAGCGGGAGAGGTGGTCGATGAAGAGGATGCCGTTGAGATGGTCCATCTCGTGCTGCAGGCAGACGGCTAGCAGGCCGTCAATCTCTTCCTCGTGGGCATTGCCATGCTCGTCGAGCCAGCGCGCGCGAATGCGATCCGGGCGGTCGACCTCGGCATATTGCTCTGGGATGGAGAGGCACCCCTCGTTGTAGGGGACCTCCTGCTCCGACGCGGTCAGGATTTCCGGGTTGATGAAGATTCGCGGTGCCTTGACCGGTTCACCGCCCTCTTCCTCCGGCTCCTGAAGATCGATCACCAGGATGCGTTTGGGAACGCCGACCTGGATGGCGGCGATGCCAATGCCCGGTGCGTCGTACATCGTCTCGAACATATCGCGCACGAGAGTGCGAATCTCCTCGTCCACCTGCTCCACAGGCTTGGAGATCTGCCGCAGGCGCGGATCGGGGACTTCGACGATGGGGAGAATGGCCATGCGCTTTATTTAGGCTTTTGAACGGTTTGGTTCAAGCAACCGGGCGGCGTGCGCGCAGGGCCTGCGCCAGCGTACCTTCGTCCAGATAGTCGAGTTCACCGCCGACGGGAAGTCCATGCGCCAACTGGCTGAGTCGAACGGGAAATTTCTCGAGCCGCTCCGCGACGTAATGGGCGGTGGTCTGGCCTTCCAGGGTCGCATTCATGGCGAGAACGACCTCGTCGGTGCCGCCGTTCGACACACGGGCGACGAGGCGATCGATGGTGAGGTCTTCGGGCCGCACACCCTCCAGCGCGGAGAGGCGGCCGCCAAGCACATGGTAGCGACCGGGAAAAAGGCGGGAGCGATCAAGCGCCCAGAGGTCGGACACTTCCTCGACCACGCAAAGCATGGTCTCGTCACGGCGCGGGTCGGCGCAGATGCTGCAGGGGTCGGACGTGTCGACATTGCCGCAGGTTGAGCAGGTGGAGAGCTTCTCCGAAACGGTCTGGAGCGCCGCTAGCAAGGGCTGCAGGGCATTCTCGCGCTTCTTCATTAGATGCAGGACGGCACGGCGCGCCGAGCGCGGGCCTAGTCCCGGGAGTCTGGCCAATGCGTTCGCAAGCGCTTCGATTTCGCGGGATGCCATAGCGATGAGGTAGGAAATTTCCCCCATCTTCGCCATAGCCGGCGCCATGCGGATCATTTTCATGGGATCGCCGGACTTTGCGGTGCCGACTCTGAACGCGCTGGTCGAGGCTGGGCACGAGGTCCCGGCGGTGTATTGTCAGCCGCCGCGCCCCGCCGGACGGGGTAAGGCCGACCGGAAAACGGCGGTGCATGCGCGGGCCGAAGAGCTGGGCCTCGAGGTGAGAACCCCAAGAGCCTGCGCAACGCGGAGGAACAGTCGCGCTTTGCCCTAATGGATGCGGACCTCGCAGTGGTGGCCGCTTACGGATTGATCCTGCCGAAACTGATCCTGGAGGCGCCAAGGAGCGGATGCATCAACGTCCATGCCTCTCTGCTGCCGCGCTGGCGGGGGGCAGCCCCCATCCACCGCGCGATCCTGGCCGGTGATGCGATCAGCGGGATAACCATCATGCGGATGGATGAGGGGCTCGATACGGGGCCCATGCTGCTCAAGCGGGAGCTGGTTCTGGACGGCAAGAACGCCGGGCAAGTGACGGAAGAGATGGCGGAACTCGGCGCGACGGCGCTGTTAGATTGGCTGGACCACCCTACCCCGCCCGAGCCGCAGCCGGACGAGGGTGTCACCTATGCCGCGAAGATCGACAAAGCCGAGACGCGCATCGACTGGACGCAGCCGGCGGAGCAGATTTTGCGACAGGTTCGGGCGTTTGCGCCCACGCCGGGTGCCTGGTTCGAGGCGAATGGCGAGCGGGTCAAGCTGTTGGAGGCGCGCTCTGCGGAGGGAAGCGGCGCTGCAGGGGAGGTTGTCGACGATCAACTTACGATAGCCTGCGTCTCCGGCGCGATCACACCCACTAAGGTGCAGCGGGCTGGTCGTGGCGCGATGACCCCAGTCGAGCTTCTCCGTGGTTTTGCCATCCCCAAGGGCATGATCCTTCCGTGACCCGCTGGCGGCTGACGGTGGAATATGACGGCGGCCCCTTCATGGGCTGGCAGCGGCAGGACCATGGACCGTCGGTACAGCAGGCGCTGGAAGATGCGCTTGAGCGGATGACGGGCGAGCAGGCGCCGGTGATCGCGGCGGGGCGCACCGATGCGGGCGTGCATGCGCTGGCAATGAGCGTGCATGTGGATGTTGTAAGGGAAATAACGGCGCACCGGCTCCGGGAGGGGCTGAATGCTCTGGTGCGCCCCGCCCCTGTGTCGGTCCTGACGGTCGAGCCGGCCGCGGACGATTGGCATGCACGCTTCTCGTGCGTCGGGCGGCGTTACCTCTATCGCATCCTGAACCGCCGGGCGCCGCCGGCGCTGGAGCGCGGCAAAGTTTGGCACATCGGCGTGGACCTCGACGTCGCTGCAATGGCGGCGGGCGCGGCGATGCTGGTGGGACGTCATGACTTCACGACGTTCCGGTCGGTGCACTGCCAATCGGACAGTCCGGTGAAGACGCTCGATCGGCTCGACGTTCGGCATAAGGGTGACGAGGTGCTGGTCGAAGCGGCAGCTCGGAGCTTCCTTCATCATCAGGTACGGTCGATGGTTGGGTGTCTTTCGCTCGTCGGCCGGGGGCAGTGGCGACCTGACGAAATGCGCAAGGCTCTGGAAGCGCGGAATCGGGCGGCGCTGGGGTTCAACGCGCCGCCGGACGGCCTTTACTTCGTTAAAGCCGTCTATCCCTGATGCTGCGTTGCAGCACTTGAATGCTGGTCTCACCATGCAAATCTGCTAGTAGCCGCGCCTGACGCGTGCCCTTGGGAGTTTCGCCGCCGTGCAGCGGATCATGATGAAGTCGAAGATTCACCGGGCAACGGTGACTCAGGCGGACCTCGATTACGTCGGGTCGGTGGCGATCGATGCGGAGTTGATGGAAGCGGCGGACCTGCTCGAAGGGGAACAGGTGGCGATTGTCGACATCACAAACGGCGCCAGGATCGAGACTTACGTGATCACCGCACCGGCGGGATCGCGCACCATCACCATCAACGGCGCTGCGGCGCATCTGGTGCATGCGGGCGACCTCGTGATCATCATGAGCTATGCCGTGATGGACGAGGCCGAAGCCCGGACCCGCAAGCCCACGGTGGTTCACGTCGACGGCGACAATCGCGTGGTGAAGCTCGGCAACGACCCAGCCGAACCGGTTCCCGGCCAGCCCGGGCAGAAGTGGGCGACCGAAGCAGCCACCTAACTATTCGGCGGCGAGCGCCTCATATTCCTGCGCCGCGAGGAAACGCTCCACGTCCAGCGCGGCCATGCAGCCTGTGCCGGCGGCGGTCACTGCCTGGCGGTAAACCTTGTCCATGACGTCACCGCAGGCGAACACGCCTTCGACATTGGTGCGGGTGGTGCCGGTGACGACCTCGATGTAGCCGTCCTCGTCGAGCTTGATCTTACCCTGGAACAGCTCCGTCGCCGGCTTGTGTCCGATGGCTACGAAGGCGCCGTCGACGTCGATGCGGGTGATGGCGCCGGTGCGGGTGTCGCGGAGGTCAAGGCCGACGAGTGCTTCGGGCTGACCGCCGCCGACGAACTCGGCGACTTCGTGGTTCCAGATCACCTTGACGTTCGGATGGGCGAAGAGCCGATCCTGGAGGATCCGCTCTGCACGCAGCGTGTCGCGACGGTGAATCAGGGTGACGTCGTGGCTATGATTGGTGAGGTAGAGTGCCTCTTCGACGGCGGTGTTGCCGCCGCCGATCACCGCAACCTTCTTGCCGCGGTAGAAGAAGCCGTCGCAGGTGGCGCAAGCGGATGCGCCCTTGCCCTTCATCATCTCCTCCGACGGCAGGCCCAGCCACTTGGCCTGAGCGCCCGTGGCGATCACGAGCGTATCGCAACTGTACACAGTGCCACTGTCGCCCTGCAGCCGAAACGGCCTGCGGGAGAGGTCGACATCGACGATATAGTCCCACACCATCTTGGTCCCGACATGCTCGGCCTGGGCCTGCATTTCCTCCATCAGCCAGGGGCCCTGGATGACGTCACGGAAACCAGGGTAGTTTTCGACGTCGGTCGTGGTGGTCAGCTGGCCACCGGGCTGGATTCCCTGGATCACCACAGGGGCGAGACCGGCGCGCGCGGCATAAATGGCGGCGGAAAGGCCGGCAGGGCCCGAGCCAAGAATCGCGACGCGGGTGGAAACGATATTGGTCATGGGCCGGATGTAAGGTCGCTGCCTCCCACCCGCAACGGAAAGGTGACGATGTTTGCGAGCTTGACATCACTCCCTCTTCAGGGCGCAACAGGTTCGGCTGTCCGCTGGTTCGGGCGCCTAGGCGCGGGTCCAGCTATCCTTCACCGCATAGTGCCGCATCTCGGCAATCTCGGGTATGAACGGGCGGATCGCGCTTAGAAACGGTGGGAAGTTCGGGCCTTTGCGAAAGCCGTTCAGATGCGCATCGGTCGATTCCCAGGTGATCCGGACCGTGACCGAGGCGGGGACTTCCTCGCACTGAGCCACCTCGTACGAGGCGCACTCCGGCGCTGCGCCAAGATGCTTGGCAGCAAGCCCATAAGCAGCAATCAACTCGTCGGGAGTGTGGGTCGTCAGCGCATAGCGAATATATTCGACGACCATTCCGCCACTCCTAAACCAGCCGGCTCTGCTTCACGGCCGCGGCGATGAACCCGGCGAACAAGGGGTGCGGTTCGAAGGGGCGGCTCTTGAGTTCGGGGTGAAATTGGACGCCGATAAACCAGGGGTGGTCAGGACGCTCCACGATTTCCGGCAACTGGCCGTCTGGAGACATTCCGGAGAAGACCAGGCCGCCCTTCTCAAGCGCATCCTTGTAGTGGATGTTGACCTCATAGCGGTGACGGTGGCGCTCGCTGATCTCGGTCGTGCCGTAAGCGGCGGCGGCATGGCTGTTGCCGGACAGCCTCGCGTCGTAGGCGCCTAGCCGCATGGTGCCGCCCATGTCGCCGTCCTCAGCGCGCTTCTGCAGGCCCTCGTTGCTCATCCACTCGGTGATGAGGCCAACCACCGGCTCCGGTGTCTCGCCAAACTCGGTCGACGAAGCTTCTGCGATACCGGCGAGGTTCCGCGCGCCTTCGATGCAGGCCATCTGCATGCCGAGGCAGATGCCGAAGAAGGGCACCTTGCGTTCGCGGGCGAAGCGGACGCTGGCGATCTTGCCTTCCGTCCCGCGCTCGCCAAAGCCACCGGGCACGAGGATGCCATGAAGAGGCTCGAGTTCGGCGGCGAGATTGTCGTCGTCGCCTTCGAACATTTCGGCATCAAGCCAGCGGATGTGCACTTTGGACCGATTGGCCAGGCCGCCGTGGACCAAGGCTTCGTTGAGGCTTTTGTAGGCGTCGGGAAGGCCGACATATTTGCCAACAACGCCAATCGTCACCTCGCCTTCGGGATGGTCGACGCGGTCCATGACGTCAGTCCACCGCGACAGGTCCGGCGCAGGCGCATCATGGATACGGAAGGCCTTCAGGACTTCGTCGTCCAAGCCTTCGTTGTGATATTGCAAGGGCACGTCGTAGATCGAACGGGCATCCAGCGCCTGGATGACGGCCGACGGCGGCACGTTGCAGAATTGAGCGATCTTCTCCCGGTCGGATTGCGGAATTTCCTTCTCGCAGCGGCAGAGCAAGACGTCAGGCGCAACGCCGAGGCTGGAGATTTCGCGGACGCTATGCTGCGTCGGCTTGGTCTTCAATTCACCCGCCGCCTTGATCCACGGCACGAGCGTGGTGTGAACGCTGACGGTCTGGTCCCGGCCGAGGTCGTTGCGAAGCTGACGGATCGCCTCGACGAAAGGCAGGCTCTCGATATCGCCGACGGTGCCGCCAATCTCGCAGATCACGAAGTCCAGGCCGTCGATGTCCGACAGCGCGAATTCCTTGATGGCATTGGTGACGTGCGGGATCACCTGAACGGTCGCGCCGAGATAATCGCCGCGCCGCTCCTTCATGATGATGTCGCGGTAGATTCTCCCGGTCGTGACATTGTCCGACTGTCGCGCCGAAATGCCGGTAAAACGCTCGTAATGGCCGAGGTCGAGATCGGTCTCCGCACCGTCGTCGGTGACGTAGACCTCACCATGCTGATAGGGAGACATGGTTCCCGGATCGACGTTTAGATAGGGGTCGAACTTTCGGATGCGCACCTTGAAGCCGCGCGCCTGTAGAAGCGCACCGAGCGATGCCGAAAGAAGACCCTTGCCGAGCGAGGAGACCACGCCGCCGGTGACAAAAATGAACCGCGCCATGGGAGTTGAGACTTAGGGTGCCGAAGCCCGCTTGGGCAAGCGGGCGAATCGAAAAAAGTTAAGGCGAGCCGCTTATTGCTGCAGCGGAACGGTCGGCGCCGCCCCGTTCGCGACCGGCCCTGCTTCGTTCGCATCGGCGGGCTGCGCCGGAGCCTGGGTCTCCGTTCGGGTCAGCGCCCCGGCAGATCCCGCGCTGTTGGCGAGCGACGTGTCCACCGATTGCGGTTTGCGTGTCGCGCCGGCGTAGGCGGCCATGGCAATGCACAGGACAACGAAGACGGTTCCAAGCACCGCGGTCGAGCGCGTGAGGAAGTCCGCAGCACCCCGCGCCGTCATGAAACCCGACGAACTGCCGCCAACACCAAGTCCGCCGCCTTCCGAGCGTTGCATCAGGATCACGGCGACGAGCGCCGTCGCGATCAATACTTGAACAATCAGGAGGAAGGTGAACATGGAGTGCTTTCGTTGCAATCAGTGCGGCGCATCTAGGCTATCGCTCCTTGTCGTTCAACAGCCTCCGCCGCGGCCGCAACGATCGGCAGGAAGTCGATCGCCCGCAAGCTCGCACCGCCGACCAAGGCACCGTCGACATTCGGCACTGCGAAGATCTCGGCGGCGTTGCTGCCATTCACGGAGCCGCCGTAAAGAATTCGAACGCCGGCACCTTGGCCGCCGAACCGTTTGTCGACCAGGTCGCGCAACGCGCCTGCAACCCAGCCGATTTCTTTAGGACTGGGTGTGCTGCCGCTGCCGATCGCCCAGACAGGTTCGTAGGACAGGGTCAGCCGGGTCGGTCCAACCTGTTCGGGAAGACTCTTGTTGGCGAGCCGGCAGACGGTCTCGATGGTTGCGCCGGCCTCGTGCGCTTCAAGGCTTTCGCCAACACAGACGATAACGTCCAGACCCGCTGCCTGCGCCGCTTCGGCCTTGGCGCGCACCTCGGCACTTCGCTCCCGCTCCCGCCGTTCCGAGTGACCGACAATGGTAAGGACCGCGCCGGCATCGACCAGCATGGCCGCGCCAAGGCAGCCGGTGTGCGCGCCGTGCGGTTCAAAGTGCACGTCCTGCGCCCCGACCGGAAAACCCGGAACGACATCCGCGGCACGGTGGATCAGCGTTGCCGGGAGGCATAAGGCCACGTCTACGCCACGATATCGTGCAGCGCCGCCGGCGATCGCCCGAACCTCTTCGAGGTGCGCGCCGACGCCATTCATCTTCCAATTACCAACCACATATTTGTTCTGTATCATAACATTCAGTTTAGCCTTTATGCTGGCAGCGCGAAAGCTCCCCGCCTTGCTGATGCGCCGCGCCCCTCCTAAAGCACCGCCTTTCACGCCTGTTGAGACCTATCGATGATCGCTTCTTTCCGACGCCTCTCCAAATCCAAGATCGGCACCGTCATTCTGGTCGCCTTCGGGGTGGCGATTCTTGCATCGCTGGCGCTGACGGATGCGCAAAGCTTCATGGGTTCGGGCGGCGGCTCGGGAACGCTGGCGAAGGTCGGCGGACAGAAGCTGACTGAACGGCAATTGCAGGATGAGCTTGCACGCCGCTTGAACATGCTGCGGCAGCAGAACCCCGCGGCGACCATGGCGGACCTCACCAACAGCTTCGATGCGACGGTGGCCGACCTAATCGACCAGATGTCGCTTCAGGAGTTCGCCCGCAAGACCGGGTTCGTCGTTTCCAAGCGCTTGATCGACGCCGAAATCGCCAACCTCCCCGGCACCAAAGGCCTGGACGGTAGGTTCAGTGAACAAGCCTATCAGCAGTTCCTCAACCAGCAGCGGCTGACCGACGGCGAGCTGCGCCGCTTGATCGGTCAGGAAATTCTGCAGCAGCTGATCTTGCAGCCGGTCGCGGCGAGCCCGCGTATCCCCGTTGGCGTGGCGCAAAACTACGCCTCCATGCTGCTTGAGCTTCGGCAGGGTGAAATCGGCCTCGTACCGGTGCAGGCGTTTGCCGCCGGGCTGAAGCCGACGGATGCCGATATCCAGGCTCATTATGCGGCCAATCGCACCAGTTACATGGTACCCGAACAGCGGGTGCTCCGCTTTGCCCGGATCGGCGCCGCGCAGGTGGCATCGGTAACAGCCACGGATCAGGAGATCTCCGCCGACTATCAGAAGAACCGCGCCAGCTATGCGCCGAAAAGTGTGCGGACGTTGAGCCAGGTGGTTGTCCAGAACCAGGCGACGGCGAACGCAATTGCGGCAGCGGCGAAGGCGAGCGGCAGTCTTGAGGCGGCCGCCAAGGGCAAGGCCGACGCTGCCTTCACCAATCTTGGCGAACAGACCCGCGAGCAATTGACCTCGCTTGGTGGGGCTCAGGTCGCAGGGAGCGTCTTTTCGGCGGCCAAGGGTGCAATCGTCGGGCCGGTCCGTTCCGACTTCGGCTGGACCGTCGTCAAGGTCGAGGAAGTGCGCGAGCAGCCGGGCAAGAGCCTGGAGCAGGCGAAGGCGGAAATCGCGCCGCGGCTGACCGAAGCGAAGCGCAAGGAGGCGCTGGCCGATCTCGTCAGCAAGATCGAGGATGCGATTGCGGACGGCCGCAACTTCCAGGAGGCCGCGGCCGCCGCCAAGGTGACGATTGAACAAACCCCGCTGATCACCGCCAACGGCGCTTCGCGGGCAAACCCCTCCTTCAAGCTGCCGCCGGAACTCGCGCCGGCGGTGCAGCGGGGCTTTGAGCTTGGCGAGAGCGACGATCCGGAGATCGTTGCCTTGAACCCTGAAGGAACGGACAACGTCCTTGTGGG
The DNA here is from genome assembly GCF_011300455.1 of Sphingomonas piscis. Lineage (NCBI taxonomy): Bacteria > Pseudomonadati > Pseudomonadota > Alphaproteobacteria > Sphingomonadales > Sphingomonadaceae > Sphingomonas > Sphingomonas piscis. The sequence continues at coordinate 2,651,851 of NZ_CP049869.1, read as the reverse complement.
TCCCGCGCAGGTCGTGGCGCCGGCCCCTGCACCGCTTGCGTCCATTCGCGACCGCGTCTCGGCTGACTGGGTGCGTAAGCAAGCGGGCGACCGGGCGAAGGCCGCGGCAACCGCCATTGCAGCCAAGGTCGCGCGCGGCATGCCGCTGGCGCAGGCTGCGGCACAGGCCGGGGTCACCCTTCCAGCCCCGCGGCCAGTTGCCGTGCGAAGACTGCAGCTGGCAGAGATGCAGGGGCAGGTGCCCGCCTCCATCCAGGCGCTTTTCACCCTCACGACGGGGAAGAGCCGCATGGTGGCGGACCCCGCCGGCGGCGGCTTCGCGGTCGTGAAGCTGAACGGGGTCACGCCGGGTAATGCCGTGTTGCAGCCTGGTCTCATCGCTCAGGTCCAGAAGGACTTCCAGGAAGCGACATCGACCGACTATGCACGCCAATTCCTAACCGCGGTGCGCAAGAACATCGGTGTCAGGCGCTACGACGACGCCATTGCCGACGCGAAGAAACGGATTCTCGCCGGATCGTGAGTGAACGAGGCTCTTGACCGGAGCCGTTCCGTTTCATAGACGTTCTCCGTTCGTTCCATTCGGAACAGGGAGTGGCGCCGATGTTGACTTCGAAACAGCATGAATTGCTGATGTTCATCAACGAGCGGCTCGGCCGCACAGGAGTGAGCCCGAGCTTTGATGAGATGCGCGAGGCGCTGGACCTCAAGTCCAAGTCGGGCGTGCACCGGTTGATCTCAGCGCTGGAGGAGCGGCAGTTCATTCGCCGCTTGCCCAATCGCGCCCGTGCCCTCGAGGTGCTGAAACTGCCCGAAGTGAAGAATACCGCGGTGCCGACGCCGAAGAACGCGATCCCCGTGGCAGCGAACGACACGATCGAGATCCCCCTTCACGGCCGGATCGCCGCCGGCACGCCAATCGAAGCACTGCAAGGAACGGAGAGCTTTTCCGTGCCTGCGGCCCTGCTCGGCCCGGGCGAGCATTATGCGCTGGAGGTTTCGGGCGACTCCATGGTCGAGGAAGGCATTCTCGATGGGGACTTTGCGCTGATCCGCAAGGTGGACACGGCGCGCGAGGGCGAAATCGTGGTGGCGCTGGTCGACAATGAGGAGGCGACCCTGAAAACCTTCCGCCGCGAGGGACAGATGATCCGTCTCGATCCGGCCAACCGCAATTATAAAGCGCAGCGCTACGAGCCGCGGCGCGTGCAGATCCAAGGCAAGCTGGCGGGCTTGATCCGGCGTTACTGAGGACTCGTGGTGGCCGCCCAGGGGTGATCGCCTACCTGAGCAGCAACACTTGCCACGTGCGGGGTGCTACCAAGGGTGATCGCAAGGCCGCCGGTCTGCTCCAGAAACTTCCGGTCGGCCTTCAACAAGGTGCCGATTGCGGCGAAGGCCACGGGCGCAAGGCCAAGCCAGCGGATGGGGCTTACCCATAGGCAGATCCACAATCCGCCCGCAGCGAACAAGGCGAAGCACCAAGTCGGGATGGATGCAACCGTCGCAACCGCGCCCGTCGTGCCCGCCACTGCATGCGCAATGCCGAGTAGCAGGCCGAGTGCCCAGCTCGTCGGGGCCCACAGCGGAGCGCCCAGGCCGATCGCGTCGGCAAGCAGTGCGGCAGCCTCCAGCGGCATGATCACGAAGGTGGTGAGCGGGATGGCGAGAATGTTGGCGCCGACGCCATAGAGCCCCGCCTTGTGGAAGTGGAACAACGCAAAGGGGATCAGCGCCGCTTCGACCGCCAGCCCGGTGGCGATCATGCCGCCGAACCAGCGCAGCCCCCTTGCCCACCACGGCTCCTCCCGCGCCTGGAGGTGGCGGCGAGCCCATGCGCTCGAGTGAAGGGCGATGATCGCGGCAACCGCGGCGAAGCTGAACTGGAAGCTGGCGCCGGCGATGGCTTCCGGCCGGAACAGCAGGACGACGAGAGCGCCGACGGCGAGCAGCCGCATGCTGAGCGCATCGCGCCCCAAAGCAATGCCGGCAAGCACGAGCAAAGCTGCCACGCAGCTCCGCACCGTCGGAACCTGCGCGCCGGTCAGGAGCGTGTAGAAGATGCCTGCCACAGCACCTGCCGCTGCCGCTGCCGACACCAGGACGAGATTGAAGCGGAGCGCAAGCGTCTCGCTGAGGGCCAGCAGGCGCAGGGTCAGGAACATCACGGCACCGATGACCGCGGCGATGTGAAGGCCGCTGACCGACAACAGGTGCGTGAGCCCGCTTCGGCGCATCGCCTCCGCATCATCTTCCGGAACGCCATTCTGGTCGCCGGTGACGAGGGCAGCGGCGATCCCGCCCTTCGCACCCGGCAGGCGCTCGCGAATGTGCGTACCCAGCCGCTCGCGCGTCCGGTCGAGGAAGGCGCCCTCGCCTTTCTTCACCAGCACGACGGGTCCAAGCACCCGGCCAACACCGCCGATGCCCTTGAACCAGGCATCACGCGAGAAATCGTAGCTTCCGGGAAGCGCCATCGAGGGCGGCGGCGCCAGGCGAGCGCGGAGCCGGACAAGTGAGCCGCGGTTAACGTCCTTGGAAACCCCGTCGACTTTGGCGGATACCCGCACCTTGGGAGGAAGATTTTTGCTGTCCGGCACGAGCAACAGTCGGACATCGCCCTTGGCGACGAGCTGCTCGACTGCAACCACCCTGCCCGTCATTTCTGTAACCACGGGACGTGACAGCTTGGGGGCTGCGATCCATTCCGCGCGACCCCAAACCAACGCACATCCCAATGCGGCGGCCGCAGCAAACCACGACACAGCGCGGCCTGTCCGGGTCGGTGGGAAGAGAAGTCCGACGACGGCAAGCGCGGCGCAAAGGCACAAAAAGGCAGCCCATGCTGCCGGGCTGCCGAGCGTGAACCAGCCGGCGATGCCCGCACCGAAGCCGGCCACCAGCCAAAGCGGCAGCTGCGCGCGCTCACGCTCCAGAAAGGCTTCTATTCCTTCCAGAATTGCGCTTAAGCGCGCCTGTCCAAAGCCCCGAGCACGCTGTGGATGAGGCGCACCCGCTATGGTAGGGGCGCTCGTCCATTGCATTGCAGCAGCACAAGAAGAGGAAAGCAGGCTTGAGCGCAAGCCATTCGTCGCAGCCGGTGGTCACGCGCTTCGCGCCGTCGCCGACCGGTTACCTTCACATCGGCGGCGCCCGCACCGCTCTCTTCAATTGGCTGTTCGCCCGCCACCACGGCGGGAGATATCTGCTTCGCATCGAGGACACGGACAAGGCCCGTTCGACACAGCCGGCCATCGACGCCATCCTTGACGGGCTGAACTGGCTCGGGATCGAAGGCGATGACACGCCTTACTTCCAGTCGCACTTTGAAAAGCGCCACGCGGAGGTGGCTGCCGAATTGCTGGAGCGCGGCGCTGCTTATCGTTGCTACCTGACCTCCGAGGAACTGCAGGCCCGCCGGGAAGCGGCGCAAGCGGAGCGACGGCCGTTCCGAATCAACAGCGAGTGGCGGGACTGCGCCGATGCGCCCTCCCCGACGCCCCGTTCGTGGTGCGCATCAAAGCGCCGCGAGACGGCGAAACCGTCATCGAGGATCTTGTGCAGGGTCGGGTTTCGGTTGCGAACGTCGAGCTGGACGATTTCGTGCTGCTGCGCTCGGACGGCACTCCAACCTACATGCTGGCGGTGGTGGTCGACGACCACGACATGGGCGTCACCCACGTGATCCGGGGCGACGACCATCTCAACAATGCCTTTCGCCAGCTGGCCATCATCGATGCGATGGGCTGGACTCGGCCGATCTATGCCCATGTGCCCCTGATCCACGGCCAAGACGGCGCGAAGCTGTCGAAGCGGCACGGCGCCCTGGGCGTCGACAGTTATCGTGACGAGCTCGGCATCTTGCCCGAGGCGCTGTTCAACTATCTCCTTCGCCTTGGTTGGGGTCACGGCGACGAGGAGATCATCAGCCGGAAGCAGGCCGTGGAATGGTTCGACGTCGACCATGTCGGAAAGTCGCCGTCGCGGTTCGACCTCAAGAAGCTGGAGAACCTTAACGGCCATTACATTCGGCAGTCCAACGACCGCCGATTGGCGGACTTGGTGGCGCCCAAGCTGCCGTTCGATGTCGTTGATCGCGATCTTCTGACCCGCGCCATGCCGGAGCTCAAAGCTCGTGCGCACGACATCAACCAACTGGCTGAGGGCGCTCACTTTTTGTTCGCCCAGCGTCCGCTCTCATTCGATGAGGCGGCGGCGGGGTTGCTCACGGCTGATGCCCGTGCGGCCCTGCACTCGGCGCACGTTGCGTTGAGCGCACTTGACGAGTGGAGCCATGACGCGCTTGAGAGCGCCGTCCGTGAGGTCGCCGACCGTCAGGGGCTGAAGCTTGGCAAGCTGGCCCAGCCGCTGCGCGCGGCGCTGACCGGAAAGACGACATCGCCCGGAATTTTCGACGTGCTTGCACTGCTGGGCAGAGACGAAAGCCTCGCCCGCATTGCCGACCAGATGGTGGAGCCCAGCGCATGAGTGACAAGACCCTGACGATGACCACCGATGGCAAGGAGCTGACCTACCCGGTCCTGCCCGGCACCGTTGGGCCGGAAGTCATCGACATCCGCAAGCTCTACGGTCAGTCGGGGATGTTCACCTACGACCCCGGCTTCACCTCGACTGCGGCCTGCCAGAGCGCCATTACCTATATCGACGGCGAGCAGGGCGTCCTTCTGCACCGCGGCTATCCGATCGACCAGCTGGCCGAGAAGTCGAGCTTCATGGAGGTGTCCTACCTCCTGCTGAACGGCGAGCTTCCGAACCAGGCCGAGCTGGAGAAGTTCAACAGCACCATCATGCGGCACACCATGCTGCATGAGCAATTATCGACCTTCTACCGTGGTTTCCGCCGCGACGCTCACCCGATGGCCGTGATGTGCGGCGTGGTCGGCGCGCTGTCGGCCTTCTACCATGACAGCACGGACATCACCGATCCGACGCAGCGGATGATCGCGTCCCACCGGTTGATCGCCAAGATGCCGACAATCGCGTCGATGGCCTACAAATATTCGGTCGGCCAGCCATTCATGTATCCGCAGAACGAGCTCAGCTACACTGGCAACTTCCTGCGCATGACCTTCGGCGTCCCCGCCGAGCCATATCTGATCAATCCGATCGTCGAGCGCGCGCTGGACCGCATCTTCATCCTTCACGCTGACCATGAGCAGAATGCGTCGACATCGACCGTCCGCCTGGCGGGTTCGTCGGGCGCCAACCCGTTCGCCTGCATTGCGGCGGGCATTGCTTGCCTGTGGGGACCGGCGCATGGCGGCGCCAACGAAGCCGCGCTCAACATGCTGCGCGAGATCGGCCGTCCGGAGCGGATCCCGGAATATATCGCCCGCGCCAAGGACAAGGACGATCCCTTCCGCCTGATGGGCTTCGGCCACCGGGTGTACAAGAATTTCGACCCGCGCGCGAAGGTGATGAAGGAGACGGCGCAGGAAGTCCTCGACGACCTCGGCATCAGCGATCCGGTGCTCGATACCGCCCGGGAACTCGAGCAGATCGCGCTCAAGGACGATTATTTCATCGAGAAGAAGCTCTACCCGAACGTCGACTTCTATTCGGGCGTGATCCTCAATGCGATCGGCTTCCCGACCGAGATGTTCACGGCCCTATTCGCGCTGGCCCGCACGGTCGGCTGGATCGCGCATTGGAACGAGATGATCTCGGACCCTGAGCAGAAGATCGGCCGTCCGCGCCAGCTGTACGTTGGCGCCACCCAGCGCGACTACGTGCCCGTCGGGCAGCGCTAACGCGCCTCAGGAAGGCTGAGCGAGAAGCGGGCACCGGGCGTAGCCTTCGTCTCCAGGGTCACGTCACCACCCATCGAGCGCGCAAGACGCCGGGCAATGGCGAGGCCGAGCCCGGTGTTGCTTCCCTCATCATGCGCGCGCTCGAACCTGCCGAAGATTCGTTCTTCATCACCCTCAGGGACGCCTGGGCCCTGGTCCTCGACTGCGACCGACACCTGTCCGTCGGAGCGGGTGAAATAAAGGTCGATATGGCCGCGGTCGGGTGAGTGGCGGATCGCATTGCCGATCAGGTTCACCAGGATCTGGATTACGGCCCGGCGATCGCCCTGCGCTGGAAGCCGCCGGCGCGCCTGCAGCTGAACGGCAATCCGGCGTTCCTGTGCCGTGGCTTCGAGCAGAAGCACGGCCTCTTCGGCAGCCTCCGCCAGGTTGAAAACGTCATCCGGCGCACTGCCTTGCGGCGACATGGAGGCAATTACCGACAGCAAGTGCCGAGCCGCCGTCGCGATGTCGGCGCCGTACGCGGCATAGTCGGGCTGAATTGGCCCATCCGCTTCGCCGACGATCTTTTCCGCCTCGGCGATGATCTGGTCGAGCGGTGAACGAAGCGCCTCATCGAATATCCGGTCGAACTCGATGGGGGGCGCGACGACCGACGCTTTCTCGACGAAGGCCTCGCCCGCCAGTCCGGCGAACTGTCCGGTGCCGTCGCGTACGATGTCGCCGCTTAACGTCAGGCGCGCGCCGCTGCCGCCGCGTACCCGCGCATGCTGATCACGAAAAGCATTCCTTGAGGCCAATGCCGCGAGAAGCGGCAATTCGCCGTCTTCATTCTCCTCCAGCTTCAGCAGCTTGGTGATGGGCAGGCCGACCAGGCGGTCGGGACGGGATTCCAGATGTTCGGCGAGCTCGCGCGAGACGTCGACGAGTTCGAGCCGGTCGTTCACCGACCAGGTCATGCCCGTGTCGAGCATGGTGTCGAGACGAGCGCCGGCCATTGCAGCCAGCCTGGATGGCTTGGCGGGGCGCTCAGTCCAGCTTTCCACCGCAATCAGGAGGTCGCTGCCTTCAGGGGTCAGGCGAACAAGCAGGTCGACGTCATTGTCGCTGGTCGCCGCCTGTACCGGGCGCACCAAAGCCGTTTGCAGGCGCCGCGCAACCTCGGCGAGGCTTGCCAGCTGGGGGACACAAACCCGGGTTCCAAGGGAGCCGCCGGCTTCTTCCTGAAGCCTGCGCAGCGGCGGATCAGCCTCGATCAGGCGATCGGACGAGTCGAGGCGACCCGTGATCAGGTCCGGGTCAGGCGGCGCGGTGGCCATTACCGTTCCCAAGCTTGCTTAGCGCCCGCTGGAAGCCATCGTCCAACTGCCACCACGTCCTGACCCCGTGCAACTGCTCATCGGACCAGCTTTCGAAATGTTCGAGGCTTGCGGCTGCGGATGGAAGGCCGACAAGGTCGCCAATCTGCGCGAGGAAGGTTGCGGCCACGGATCGGGAAACGCCCGCAATGCGAAGAAGCATAAGGACGCGGCGGTTCTGGCAGCTCGTCAGCTCCTGAAAGATGAGGCGATGGTCGACCCGTGCGCGCGCCGCGAGAAGATGGCTTAGTAAGCCGATGTCCCCCTGCTGGATTGCATCGTCGAGGAGCGAGTCGGTAATCCGAGCCGCATGGCGCAGCGCGTCGGCGAGCCGGGCGGTCGATGCGTCCAGGGCGCGTGAGTCATCGTGCGAGCCAAGTCGCTCGGTAGCGGCTGAACCCAACTGGCGCTCGGCGCTTGCCGCGTCGACCGTAACGGGCAGACGTTCGCGGAGGCCGGCGGCAATGGCAAATACCAGCTCGGCAGCAGCCTTTGCCGACAGATCGTCGAGTTCGATCACCGCGCGCCCGTAGCGGTCACGGCGGCGCCCACGGGCAATCAGCGCGGCCATGGCTGCGGCGGCGATCTCCGGCTGCGGATCCGCGACCAGCGGCTGCACAAGGTTGCGGGCGCGGCCGCCGTCACGGAGCTGCGCTGCGGACTGGACCCGCTCTTCGTCGGCGCGGCGGAGGAGCAACTCCACAAGTTCGGTGATGTCGAGGAGACCCGCGCGTTTCAGCCGTTGAACGAGGCCTTCATGATCTTCGTTGGCCGGCAGCCAATCGCGCGGCAGCACGGCTTGGATTTCTGTCGCGACATCGCTGACCAGCCGGTGCAGCAGCGCCGTCATTGTCGCAATCTGCTGTTCTTTGAGGCGGAAGTCCGGTTCCAGGAAGAAATCTTGCCGAACGGTAGTCAGCCGATCGGCCCCCGCGGGAAGCGCAGGGTGCATGCTCCCCTTCGGCGGGGGAGCCCAGATCGGCCACTCCTCTGGCGTCATCACCCCTCTTTAACTGCTTGGAGTTAATCTCCGGTCAATGCAAAAACTCGCGGTGGCGGACCTTCTGGAGCAGGAAGAAACTGCCAGCTGCGTAGATCGCGAGACCGGCCAGCAGCACTGCCCAGCCACCAAGAGCGGCAAACGGAACTGCCAGCAGGATGGCGTTGCGCCGTGAGAAGAGCCAAACTTCTCCGTCGAGTGGAAGACTGGGCGTTTCTCGGCGCGCCGCTTCGGCGAACGCAGCGGCGGCCGCTGCCGAGGCCAATGCTCCCCACCCCGCGCCCGCTTTCATGCTGCACCAGCCCAAGGCCACAAGGGCAAGTCCCGCCGCCGGCCACAGCATGCGGCGGCTGAAGAGGGTCTGGGGCAAGGGCCTCAGGCGAAGCACCGCCAAGCGGCCGGCAATTAAGTCGAGAGGCGCGGAGAGCAGGAGAAGAACGACGGAAGTCGCTGGATAGCCAAGAAAAAATCCTGCCGATGCTGCCAAAGTCAGTGCCAGGGCAGCGCGGATCATCCAAACAGGACGCACTTCACGCGCGATCAACTCGCGGGTCGCGAGATCCTCGATCCAGGGCAGCAGATAACGGCTGGCGAAGTCACGCCGGCTTCCGCGCGATGCTGATAACAGGGCAGTCTCGAAATGTCCGAGTTGCTCTGCCCGGTCGACGAGCAGCGGCGCGCCCATCGATGGGTCGAGCGCGACACGTTCGACGCCATCCTGAACCGCGCGGCGGAGCAAAGTCGACTGGAGGTCCCAGTCGCCCAACATGGCGGCAGTGGACGACAGCAGGTGACCATCGATCGCCGCCACCCCTGCCCATCGGGACTGGGCATCGATCCGTTCGAATTGATCATGCACGTCGTCGTCAGGAACTGTCGCAATCAGCGGCTCCCCTGCCGAGGTGATCTGCGCCACCAGATCAGGCGTTGGCACCACCCCATCGCCGAGCAGGAGGATGGTACCCGTGGGTTCGAACCGGCTCGCCGCCTCCTGCGCGTCGCCGACGGTCACCACCGAAATGCCGTCGCCGCGAAGCCGCTCCAGCGCTTCATGTAGTTGGGGAGGGATGCGCTCAACCAGAACGACGATCGGCGAGGCTTCGACCGCGGCTGCGCAACGCGCCTGATACTCGACCAATGTTTGACCGGCGAGCGGAAGCAAGGCGCGCAGCCCGCCCTCGTCATCTTCCTGATAGGCGGCGATCAGCGCGCCTAGCGTCATTTCAATCCTCCCCGCCCCTTGCCGCGTCTCAAAACGCGCCGCGACTGCCCTCTCTAATCACTTTCCCGCCTGCACAAAGATGGTAAACTGCCGTTCATGAGCAGCAATCCCCAACGGTCGAGCGAGTCCCTGCCTCCATTGGAGCTCGATCAGAGGGTCGAGAGCGACGGCAGCGAAGCATTCGACGGCGGGTTCGATCCCATTCAGTGGCAGGAAAGCCAGGCGGAGACCCAGCCGAGCCCCGGCGGAGGGCGAACCGTGCTTGCCGCAGCGCTCTGGGCTCTTGCCGCCTTATGGCTGGGCTATACGGCCTGGTCCGCTGGGCGGGCGCTTGCGCGGCAGCCGCTGGGCTCTCCCGAGATTGCGCAATGGATTGCCGTGGCTGCCGGGCCGTTGGCGCTGCTCGGGCTCGTCTGGATCATGTTCGGCCGCACCCGCCGGCGGGAAGCAGAGAAATTCACGCGCTCGGTGATCGCGATGCGCACCGAGGCCCGCTCGCTCGAGGGCCTGCTGGGCGTGCTGTCGCAGCGGATTGCCGAGAGTCACCAAGCGCTTTCCGCAACCACCGAGCGGCTCATGTCGCTGGGCGATGAAGCAAGCGCCAAGCTCGGCAGCGCAGCGCGCGAGTTCGACGCGACGGGTGATCGCCTCACCGGCAAAGCGCAGCTGATCGACCGCGCCGCGGAGAGCGCGCGCAACGACCTTGCAGTGATCCTCGACGATCTTCCCAAGGCGCAAGCGGTGGTGACATCGCTCCGCGAGCAATTTGAGGGGATCGGCAATGAAAGCCAGGTGCGGACAGCGGCGCTGACGCAAGTGCTTGCGGACATTGCCGAGCGCACCCGCGACACCGACACAACGGTCAGCGACGCCGCCCATCGGCTGGTCGGCCACTTGACGCAGATCGAGAGCGCAGGCGCCGCCGCGGCCGTCCGGGTCAGCGAAGCGGAAGGCAGCTTCTCTTCCGCGCTCGATGCCCTGCTGGCGCGGACGGTGGCGACGCTTGACGAGGTTCGCCAAGGCGTGGACGCGCAGTCCGCCGCCATTTCCGCACTGGTCGAGCAGGCCGCGGCGGGAATCGGGCGCGCGGGCGTCGAATCTGCGGCGGTACTGGGCAATCACGTCGCCAGCGCCAACCAGTCGCTCGACGGGCTGTCGTCCCGCGTTGCGGAGCAGGAGCGCTCGGCTCAGCGGATGATCGCCGAGATCGACCGCGGGCTGGCGCTGATCGACCAGCGCTTTACCGAACTGGCTGCCAACGGGGACGAACGCGCGAACCGCTTCCTTGGATCGCTGGGCCGAGCACGGGCCGAGCTGGACGCACTGGCCGACAATGCCGGCGCGCGCGATCACACCATCGAGCAGCTCGCAGAGCGCACGACGGCGCTTCGGGAGAGCATCGCCACGCTTCAGACCGAGCTGACCGACAATCTTGCGCAAGCGCTTGGTGAGGCGCAGGCGGGCGCTTCCACCCTCCTCGAGACGACTCAGGCAGCACAGCCGGAGCTCGGAAGAATTCGCGACGCCGCCGCAGAAGCGAACCAACGGCTCGACGCCACGCGGGCGGCCATCAGCGGTCAGCACGAACAGCTGAGCGACCTCCTCGGCAGCATCGCGGCGGCGCAGCAAGACGCCGAGCGCCTGACGGCGGAGACTGCGCCGGCACTGGTCACCGCTCTGCTGCAAGTGCGTGAGACCGCCTCCCATGCCGCGGAGCGAGCGCGCGATGCGATCACTTCCGTGATCCCCGAAAGCGCGGGTCGCCTGTCGGAGGCGACCAAGGAAGCGCTGGAGCAGGTCATCCGCGACAGCATCGAAGAGAAGCTGCGCGGCGTCGAGCAACTGGCGGCGCATGCGGTGGAGTCCGCCCGAAGCGCGTCCGACCGACTTACTCAGCAGATGCTGAACCTCGGCCAGAGTGCGACGGCGCTCGAGCGGCACATCACGGACACCGATAAGGAGCAACGCGAGCGCGACAGCGACAGCTTTGCACGTCGCGTTTCGCTGCTGATGGACTCGATGAACTCGGCGGCGATCGACGTCGGCAAAATCCTGTCCGACGAGGTGGATGAGAAAGCGTGGGACAGCTACCTCAAGGGCAATCGCGGCGTATTCACGCGGCGGGCGGTGCGGCTGCTCGGCGGCACCGAAAGCAAGGCAATCCGCAGCCATTACAACGTCGACGGCGAGTTCCAGCAGTCGGTCAACCGCTACATCAGCGACTTCGAAGCAATGCTTCGGCGCGTGCTAGCCGACCGCGACGGCGGGATGATGGCGGTGACGCTGATGTCATCGGATATGGGCAAGCTATACGTCGCCCTGGCCGAAGCGGTTGAACGCCGGCGCTAAATTCGTAATCATTTACGTCGTGGTGTCGAAAACACGTTCACCATAAGCGAAAAGCGGCGAAGAGCTTCGGGACTGAGCCTCCGCTCCGAAGCAGAGCCGTCTTCACCCTTTTGTGTCCACGCCAGTACAGCAGCGCCGGGTGGCCCGGATCGGATTGCTCCAGCGCTTCCGCCTCCTCATCGGTCAGCGTGCTGCGGCCGGCAACGTAATCACACAAGCCTTCGGTCAGCCACTGAGGGTACCGCTTATCGGCCAGAATCCCGAACTTCCGCCTGATCGCGCCGTGGGTGATCTCATGAGTGATCGTGCTCGACAGGGCTCGTTTGCCGCCAACGCGCGAGCGACGAAACACGGCATCCGCGCCTGGGTCGTTCTTGTTGATCACAATCGTCTCGACCATCGGACGAGAGAGCCCAAAGGGGCCATCGGCGCCCCGCTGCGACAGCCAGTGCCAACGCAAACCTCCCTGCGTGAGGAAGATGCTTTGGTTTGCCTTCGTTGGCAGGGGAGAAGCCGCCACAAGCGCGTCGGCCCTTCGCACCGCCGCCACCGTCGCGTCATCGATTGGACGCTCGGAGTAGACAAGGTGCTTCCCTACCCTTGCGCTATGCGGGAAGGCGAGCAGCTGAGGTGCAAAAACCGGAGACACCAGCGTTGCGCCTGCTGCCAAAAGCGCCATCCTGCCCCACCTGCGCATACCAAACCTTTCGCTCAATCCGCTGCAAGCTGGCTAGCGGGAGCGACGCGGTCTACGTCGGCTCGACGAACGGCAGGCTTCGTGTTGCAGGGCGCCGCGCAGACGCGACGAACGGCGGTTCAGTTGTACAAGTCGAGGTCGTCCATGGTGACCCACCCGAACTGCCAATTGACGTAGTAGATCCCGAACAGGATCAGCGCGAGTAGCGCCGCTTTGAGCAGGTGTCGCGGCAGGTCGAAGCGGTGCGGCGCGCTCTCCGCCTGGCCGGGAACACGCTCCGCGCCCATTTCCTCGTCTGTCTTCACGCCAAAGGGAAGAAGGATGAAGGCGCTGGCGACGAAGAAGAGCAGGTAGATCGCCGAAATGGACGTCGCCTTCATCAGCGCACCGTGATGAAGCTGACGTCCACGATGGGCTTCTTGCCGGTCCACAGGGTGGCACAGCGGCGGACGGCGAGGCGGACAGCCTCGCGCGTTTTCTCCTGATCGCTGCCTGGCGCGTAGGCTGCGGCCGCCGCGCCGACTGCATCGGCAATGAAATCGTCGCGGTCCTCCTCGACCGGCACGCCAAACGGGCGGACGGCGATGTCGCCGGCGAGCCGCTTCTGACCGTCGATCGGCAGCGTGACGGCCAATACGCCATTCACGCCGATCCGGCGTCGCTCGTTGATGGTGGTACCGTCAGCGGGAAGGATCACGTCGCCGTCGAGCACCAGTTGCCCGACACGCTCTTCACCGACCTTCTTGGGGCCGTCGGGGGCGAGACGAATGACGTCACCATTTTCCTGGACGATTGCCCTAGGGACTCTATGCCCAAGCGCGAGCCGGGCATGTTCCGCAAGGTGCCTCTTTTCGCCATGCACGGGCACCACTATTTCCGGACGAATCCAGTCGTACATCTGCTTCAACTCGGGTCGGCCCGGATGGCCCGACACGTGAACGTGCGCCTGTTTCTCGGTGACGATGAGGACGCCGAGATCCGACAGCTGGTTCATGATCCGGCCGATCGATACCTCGTTGCCCGGGATGATCCGCGACGAGAATATGACGGTGTCGCCCTGCCCTAGCTTCAGCTCGTGATTGCCCGAAGCGATACGCCCGAGCGCGGCGCGGGGTTCGCCCTGGCCGCCGGTGGCGATGATCAGCACCTCATGCTTGGGCAGGGTCATGGCTTCGTCGAAGCGGACCGGTTCGGGGAAGTCGAGGAGGTAGCCGGTGGCCTTCGCAACCTTCAGAATGCGGTCGAGCGAGCGGCCGGCGACCACGACCCGACGGCCGCTCTCTTCGGCAACCCGGCCCAGCGTCTGAAGGCGCGCAGCGTTGGAGGCGAAGGTGGTGACGAGTACCCTGCCCTTCGCCTTTCGTGCCTGTTCGACCAAGCCGGCGTGAACGCTTTGCTCTGAGCCGGAGGGCGCATCCTGAAAGACGTTGGTGGAATCGCACACGAGGGCGAGCACGCCTTCGTCGCCGATACCGGCCAGCACTTCCGGACTGTGCGGCTCGCCAAGCACCGGCGTGTCGTCGATCTTCCAGTCGCCGGTGTGAAAGACGCGCCCATGCGGCGTTTCGATCAGCAGGCCGTTGCCTTCCGGAATGGAGTGGGACAGCGCGACGAATCGGACCTTGAAGGGACCGAGCTCGACCTGGCCGCCGCGTTCGACGATCTTGAGCTTTACCTGGCCGGTAAGCCCCTCCTCTTCCAGCTTGCCGGCGATGAGGCCTGCGGTGAACGGAGTGGCGTAGAGTGGCACCTTGAGGTCGGCAGCAAGGTAGGGCAGCGCGCCGATATGGTCTTCGTGGCCATGGGTGAGAATGATGCCCTCGAGCTTGCCGCGCTGGCGTTCGATGAACTCCAGATCGGGCAGGATGAGGTCGACGCCAGGATAATCGGGCCCCGCGAACGTGAGACCGAGATCGGCCATCAACCAGCGGCCGCGGCAGCCGTACAGATTGACGTTCATGCCAATCTCGCCCGACCCGCCGAGGGCCAAAAACAGCAATTCTTCGCCTGGAGTCATTCGTTCTTTCACACCTGCTTGTGGAGCAGGATCAACCCTTGGATGGTGAGGTCGGGTTCAACCGCGTCGAACAGGGTCGTGCGTTGGTTGAAGATGGTGGCGAGACCGCCCGTGGCGATGACCTTCGCGGGGCGGCCGATCTCCGCCCGGAGGCGTGCAATCAGCCCTTCGATCATCGCTACATAGCCCCAGTAGATGCCGATCAGCATCTGGCTCTGCGTGGTACGGCCGACGACGCTGTCGGATGCTGGTGCCTCGATCGCGATTCGCGGGAGCTTGGCAGCGGCGCTTACCAAAGCGTCGAGCGAGAGGTTGAGGCCAGGCGCGATGATCCCGCCCTTGTATGCGCCTTGGCCGTCGATCACGTCGAAGGTGGTGGCGGTGCCGAAATCGACGACGATCAGGTCGCCTGCATGCTTGGCGTGGGCCGCGATGGCATTGAGAGCCCGGTCGGCGCCGACATTCTGCGGCTCGTCGACGTCGAGCTTTAGCGGCCAGGCGGCGGCGCCCTGCCCGGCAATCACCGGCTCGACGCTGAAATATTTGCGGGCGAGGACCTGAAGGTTGTGAAGCGCGCGGGGAACCACCGTGCCGATAATGACGGCCGTGACGGCGCTCCGCTCATAACCTTCGAGCTGGAGCAGTTGGTGAAGCCAGACGGCATATTCGTCGGCGGTCCGGCGCGGGTCGGTTGCAATGCGCCAGCGCGCCTTGATGGCGTCGCCGTCGACCAAAGCGAAGACGAGGTTGGTGTTACCGGCATCGATCGCGAGCAGCATGGCCTACTCCAGCGAAATGTCGCCGGCGCGGACCGTCCGCTCCGACCCGTCGGCAAGCTCCAGGCGAAGCGCCCCGTCCGCTTCCAGCCCGGCGAACTTGCCTTCCGTAACCGCGCCCGAATCGTCGTGGAAGCGCAACGACGTGCCGATTGCGTGGGCGCTTTCCATCCACGCGGTGGTGAGGCGCACCGAGTCCGTGCGCCACATTTCGAGGGCGCGCGCGAAGGCACCGGCGAGGACGGGAGCAAAGCTTTGCGGGCTGACGAGCGCCACGGAGGCGAGCGTCGCGGCTTCACGGTCGGGAAGGTCCGGCGCGACCGCAAGGTTGACCCCGAAGCCGGCGACCAGACGGTCGCCGCTCCGCTCCAGCAGAATACCGGCGAGCTTGCCCTGTCCCATCAGCAGGTCGTTAGGCCACTTCAGGATGAGCCCGGTCGCGGGCGCCACCGCCTCTACGGCGCGAATCACCGCAAGACCTGCAGCAAGCGACAGGCTTTGCGGTGCCGGGTCACCGGCTCTGATCGTCACCAAGGTCGAGCCGAAGAAATTACCCTCCAGCGATTGCCACGGGCGGCCTTGCCGCCCCTTCCCCGAATCCTGCGCAAGCGCGATCAGCCAGTCGCCTTCGACCGCCCCAACGTCAGCCAGCAGGTCGGCATTGGTCGAGCCGGTCCGCTCGACGATGCGGATACGGCTCAGAACAGAGCCCCTGCGGCGCGATTGGTGAGCTCGCCAAGCGGTTGGATCAGGAGATAGCCGAGCGGCGACACGACTAGGATGGAAAGGAAGATCAGTGCGCTCTGCACCGGCTCGCGAACCTCGGCGTAGGGCTCGGCGGGGGCATCGAAATAGATGATCTTCACGACCCTCAAATAGTAATAGGCTCCGATCACGGTGCCGATCACGCCGGCAATGGCGAATGGGAACAGGCCCGCGTCGACGGCGGCGTTGAACACCATCAGCTTGGGCCAGAATCCGAAGAACGGCGGGAGGCCGGCAAGGCTGAACATGAAGATAGCAAAGGCCGCAGCCAGCAGCGGCCGGGTCTGCGATAGTCCGGACAGGCTTTCGAGCGATTCTATCGGACGTCCTTCGGCATCGCGCATGCGAAGCACGCACAGGAAGACGCCCAGCGTCATCGCGACATATACGGCCATGTAGAAGAGCACGGAGGACGTCCCCGCCTGCCCTGCCGCGGCAAGGCCGATCAACGCGAAGCCGACATTGTTGATCGACGAATAAGCGAGCAGCCGCTTGATATTGGTCTGACCGAACGCCGCGATGCCGCCGAGATAGATGGAGGCGAGCGCCGCGAAGATCATGATCTGCCGCCAGGCGTCGGTCGCCGGTCCCAATGCCTCGATGCAGACCCGGGTGCCGAGCAGGATGGCGGCGACCTTCGGCGCGGAGGCGAAGAAGGCGGTGACCGGGGTCGGTGCGCCTTCGTACACGTCGGGCGTCCACATGTGGAACGGCACGACACTCGCCTTGAAGGCGACGCCCGCCATCATGAACACAAGGCCGAGGAGAAGCCCAAGGCCCGGCGTCTCACGGCCGAAGGCAGCGGCAATGCCGTTGAAGTTCATGGTTCCGGTGAAGCCGTACAGCAGCGAGATACCGTAGAGCAGGATGCCGCTGGCGAGGCCGCCGAGCACAAAATATTTGAGGCCGGCTTCGGCCGATCGTTCGTCACTGCGCCTGTAGGAAGCGAGCACGTAAGCCGAGAGGCTCTGAAGCTCGAGACCGACGTAGAGCGTGATGAGGCTGGTCGCGGAGACCATCACCGACATGCCAACGGAGCTCAGCAGGATCAGCACCGCATATTCGGGGCTATGCTCGGTGTGCCGCTCGAACCAGCCTTGCGCAGCGATGATGGCGACCGCGGCTGCCGGGAAGATCAGTGCCTTGCCGAAGGTGCCGAACAGGTCCGCGCTGAGCAGGCCGCCGAACACGGGTCCCGCATGGGAAGGTGCGCCGATGAGCGCCACCGTGGCGGCAAGCAGCAGCGCAACCGCCGACCAGCTGGTCAGTGCGGCGCCGCGGCGACCAACGAATGCGGCAACCATCATCAACAGGATGGCGCCTAGGGTCAGGATCACCTCAGGGAGGATAGGGGCGAACTGGTTCATCTAGTGTGCCGCCTCTGCGGCGGGCGCATGGGCAGGTGGCTCTTCCTCACCTACGAGCGTCTTCAACGGCGGTTTGCCGGCGGTAAGGTGCGCGTCGCCCGCCGGTTTGGCGCGCTCGATACGCGTCAGGAGGACACCGACGTCCTTGCGGATCGGCGCCATGAAGCTTTCAGGATAGACGCCCATCCACAGCACCACGGCCGCAATCGGGGCGAGCAGCCACCATTCGCGTATGTTGAGGTCGGGCATGGCGGCGGCATCGGCATTGCGGCTCGTGCCGTAGGCGATGCGCCAGTAAAGGTAGAGCATGTAGGCGGCACCGAGGATGATACCGGTGGTTGCGACGATGGCCGCCCAACTGGACACCTCATAGGTGCCGAGGAGGCTCAGGAACTCGCCCACGAAGCCGCTGGTGCCCGGCAAGCCGACGCTCGCCATGGTGAAGAGCAGGAACAGCAAGGCATAGCCCGGCATGTTGTTCGCCAGGCCGCCGTAGCGCTCGATCTCCCGGGTGTGGAGCCGGTCGTAGATGACGCCGACGCACAGGAAGAGCGCGCCCGAGACTAGGCCGTGGCTCAGCATCACGATCATCGCGCCTTCGATGCCCTGCCGGTTGAAGGCGAACAGGCCGAAGGTGACGAACGCCATGTGGGCGACTGAGGAATATGCAATCAGCTTCTTCATGTCGCGCTGCACGAGCGCGACGAGGCTGGTGTAGACGACGGCAACGCCGCTCAGCGCAAATACCAAGGGCACGAACTGCGCCGACGCTTCGGGGAACATCGGCAGCGAGAAGCGGATAAAGCCGTAGCCGCCCATCTTCAGAAGCACGCCCGCCAGGATCACGGAGCCCGCCGTGGGCGCCTGCACGTGGGCGTCGGGGAGCCAGGTGTGGACCGGCCACATCGGCATCTTGACCGCGAAGCTGGCAAAGAAGGCCAGCCACAGCCAGGTCTGGACGTGCGGCGGGAAATCGGTCGCCATCAGCACCGGGATCGAGGTCGTGCCGGTCTTCCCCACCATATAGAGCATGGCGATCAACATCAGCACCGAGCCGAGCAGGGTGTAGAGGAAGAACTTATAGCTGGCTTTGATCCGCTCGACGCCGCCCCAGATGCCGATGATCAGGTACATCGGGATCAGGCCGGCTTCGAAAAAGACGTAGAACAGGAACAGGTCCTGCGCCGCGAAGACGCCGATCATCAGCGCCTCCATCAGCAGGAAGGCGGCCATATATTCCGGCACACGCTTCTCGATCGACCGCCAGCTGGCACCGATGCAGATCGGCATCAGGAAGACGGATAGCAGGATCAGCACCAGCGCGATGCCGTCGATCCCGAGCGCCCAGGCAAAGCTGTTGGCGGGACCCAAATGCTCGGTGAATTGCCACTGGGCGCCGCCGATGTCGTAATTCGCCCACAGCAGCAGGCCGAGCCCGAAGTCGATCAGGGTTGCGATGAGCGCGATCCAGCGTGCGCCCTCTGCCTTCAGGAACAAGGAAATGGCGCCCGCGACCAGCGGCACGAAGATCAACAGGGAAAGCAAGGGCAAGCCGTTCATCAGTGACCAGCCCACAGAATGGCCCAGGTCGCCGCGCCGATCAGGCCGAGCAGCATCACGAGTGCATAACTATAAAGATATCCCGATTGCAGGCGGGTGGTCAGGCGATTGCCGAAACCGACAGCGACTGCAGCGCCATGCGGACCGAAACGGTCGATCGTCTGCTCGTCGCCCCGGTGCCAGAACAAACGGCCGAACCAGAGCGCGGGGCGAACGAAGATCATATTGTAGATCTCGTCGAAATACCACTTGTTGAGCAGGAAGCGGTGAAGCGCCGGGAATTGCTTCACGAACCCCGCCGCGGCCTCCGGACGACGGACATAGTTGTTGTAGGCGATTGCTAGGCCGATCATCATCACCGTCAACGGCGTGAACTTCACCCAGTCGGTGACCTCATGCGCGGCGTGGGCGAGATGTGCATCGAACGCCAGGCTGCCATTCCAGAAGTGCGCGCCGCCCTCCGCGTCGATGAAGGCGTGATGAAAGACCAGGCCCGCAAAGACTGCACCCGCGGAAAGCAGGATCAGCGGCACCAGCATTGGCAGCGGGCTTTCGTGCGGGTGGTAGCCCGCGGTGCCGGTCGCCGGAACGCCATGCGCGTCATGGCTGCTGTCGCCATGCTCTTCGTCCGGATGGTCATGGGAGTCACCGTGAACCGCATGCTGGATATGCTCGGACGCCGCCCAACGCGGCTTGCCGAAGAAGGTCAGGAAGATGAGGCGCCAGCTGTAAAAGCTGGTCAGCAGCGCCGCGAATGCGCCGAGGAAGAAGGCGATGTGGCCCGGAACGCTGCCGATCGCCCAGGCGCTCTCCAGGATCGCATCCTTGGAGAAATAGCCTGCGAAGCCGATCCCAAAGATGCCGACGCCGGTGATTGCCAGCGTACCCGCGATCATCGTCCAGAACGTCAGCGGGATCTCCTTACGAAGCGCGCCGTAAAAACGCATGTCCTGTTCATGGTGCATGGCGTGGATGACGGAGCCGGCGCCGAGGAACAGCAGAGCCTTGAAGAAGGCGTGCGTGAACAGGTGGAACATCGCCGCGCCATAGGCACCGACGCCCGCCGCGAAGAACATGTAGCCGAGCTGCGAGCAGGTCGAATAAGCGACGACCCGCTTGATGTCGTTCTGGGTCGTGCCCACCGTCGCCGCGAAGATGCAGGTGGCGGCGCCCACATATGTCACGACATGCTTGGCCGTCTCGCTGACTTCGAACATGGGCGACAGGCGGCAGACCATGAAGACGCCGGCGGTGACCATGGTCGCGGCGTGGATCAGCGCGCTGACCGGAGTCGGGCCCTCCATCGCGTCCGGAAGCCAGGTGTGAAGGCCGAGCTGCGCCGACTTGCCCATCGCGCCGACGAACAGCAGCAGGCAGAGCAAGGTCATGGTATCGACCCGCATTCCGGCAAAGCCGATGGTGGAGCCGGCCATGCCAGGTGCCGCGGCGAGGATCGCCGGAATGGAGACGGTGCCGAACACCAGGAAAGTGCCGAAGATGCCGAGCGAAAAGCCGAAGTCGCCGACGCGATTGACGACGAACGCCTTAAGCGCGGCGGCATTGGCGGACGGCTTGTGGTACCAGAAGCCGATAAGGAGGTAGGAAGCAAGGCCCACCCCTTCCCAGCCAAAGAACATCTGGACGAGGCTGTCGGCGGTCACCAGCATCAGCATCGCGAAGGTGAATAGCGACAGATAAGCGAAGAAGCGGGGCTGGCTGGGGTCCTCGGCCATATAGCCCCAGCTGTAGAGGTGGACGAGGCTGGACACGCTGGTGACCACCACCAGCATCACGGCCGTCAATGCATCGAGCCGGAGCGCCCAGTCCACTTGGAGATCGCCGGAGCGGATCCAGTCGAGCACGTGGACGACGGTCGGCTGCGCCTCGCCAGACAGGTAGGAAATGAAGATCGGCCAGCTGAGCGCGCAGGAAATGAACAGCGCGCCGGTGGCGATCGCCTTGGCCGGAACCTTGCCAATCAGGCGCCCGCCCAGGCCGGCGACGACCGCGGCGAGCAGCGGCAGGAAGACGATAAAGACGAGCGGGTGCATCAGCCCTTCATCCTGTCGGCGGCGTCGACGGCGATGGTGCCGACACGACGGAAGAAGATAACGAGAATGGCAAGACCGATGGCGGCCTCGGCGGCGGCAACAGTGAGGACGAACATGGCCATCACCTGCCCGGCGAGATCGCCCAGATACGCCGAAAAGGCGACCAGGTTGATGTTCACGCTGAGCAGGATGAGCTCGATCGCCATCAGCATCAGGATGACGTTGCGGCGGTTGATGAAGATCCCGAACACGCCCAGCACGAACAGGATCGAGGCGACCGCGAGATAATGGTTGAGGCCGATCATAGCTTCATGCCCTCGCCGACGCCCGGGTTCAGGTTGCGGGTCGAGTCCTCTGGACGGCGGCCGATCTGCTTGGACACATTCTGCCCGCGAGTGCCGGTCCGCTGGCGATGGGTGAGGACGATGGCGCCGATCATTGCCACCAGCAGGATGAGGCCGGCCAGTTCGAACGGCATCAAGTAGCGGCTGTAGAGCTGCTCACCCAAGGCGACGATGTTGGACTGTCCATTGTTCGCCGCATTCGCACCGTTCATCGCCGGCCCCGACCCCCGGGCCTGAACGCCGATCAGTATCTCTGCAAACAGCACCAGCGCGATCAGCACCGCGAACGGCAGGTTGCGGGAGAAGCCCGAGCGCAGCTGGCCGAAATCGATGTCGAGCATCATGACCACGAACAGGAACAGCACCGCGACCGCGCCGACGTAGACGATCACCACCAGCATCGCGATGAATTCGGCGCCCAGCAGCACCATTAGGCCCGCCGAGTTGAAGAAGGCGAGGATCAGCCACAGCACGCTATGAACGGGATTGCGCGCGAAGATCACCGCGATTGCCGAGGCAATCGTAACCGTCGCGAACAGGTAGAATGCGATAAGAGCGATCATGAGATTGCGGGGGCGCTTATCGGTAGGGCGCGTCGGCGGCAAGGTTCGCCGCAATCGCTTGTTCCCAGCGATCGCCGTTGGCGAGCAATTTGGCCTTGTCGTAGAGCAGTTCTTCGCGCGTTTCCGTCGCGAATTCGAGGTTGGGGCCCTCGACGATGGCGTCAACCGGACAGGCTTCCGCGCACAGCCCGCAGTAGATGCACTTCACCATGTCGATGTCGTAGCGAGTGGTCCGGCGGCTGCCGTCCTCGCGCGGTTCGGCCTCGATGGTGATTGCCAATGCCGGGCAGACTGCCTCGCAAAGCTTGCAGGCAATGCAGCGCTCTTCGCCGTTGGGATAGCGGCGCAGCGCATGTTCACCGCGGAAACGCGGGCTCTGCGGCGTCTTTTCGTACGGATAGTTGATGGTCGCCTTGGGCTTGAAGAAATACTTCAGGGTCAGGGCATGACCCTTCACCAGCTCCCAAAGCGTGAACGATTTCAGCCACTGGCCGATCATGCGGCGGCTCCATAGCGGGTCAGCATCAGGTAACCCGACACGAGGAAAACGAAGACGAGGCTGAGCGGCAGGAAGATTTTCCAGCCGAGGCGCATCAGCTGGTCGTAGCGATACCGCGGGACGGTGGCACGAACCCAGCTGAAGACGAAGAAGAAGAACATCATCTTCGCGAACAGCCAGATGATCCCCGGGATATCGAACCAGGGGATGAGGTCGATGTTGAGCGGCGGCAGCCACCCGCCCCAGAACAGCAGGGCGTTCAGCGCCGTCATTAAGATGACGTTGCCATACTCCCCGAGCCAAAAGAGCGCGAAGCTCATCGAGCTATATTCGGTCTGGAAACCGGCAACGAGCTCGCTTTCGGCCTCGGTCAGGTCGAACGGGGTGCGGAAGGTCTCGGCCATCGAGCTGATCAGGAACACAATCGCCATTGGGAACAGCAGGGGGTTGAAGCCGAAGCCGTTAAGCAGGCCGAACACATGGCCGGTCTGCGCCAGAACGATGGTGGATAGGTTGAAGCTGTTCGCCCACAGAACGACGCTGATCAGAACGAAGCCGATCGAGACTTCGTAGCTCACCATCTGTGCGGCGGCCCGTAGCGCGGAAAAGAACGGATATTTGGAGTTGGAGGCCCAGCCAGCGACGATAACGCCGTAGACGCCGAGCGAGCTGGCCGCGAGGACGTAGAGCAGCCCGACGTTGATGTCGGCAAGCACCACGCCCGCGTCGAACGGGATCACGGCCCATACGATCAGCGCCGTCGTGAAAGCGACGATCGGCGCGATCATGAACAGTCCCTTGTTTGCGCTGGTCGGGACGATTGTTTCCTTGAGGAAAACCTTCAGACCGTCGGCGAAACTTTGCAGCAGGCCGAACGGGCCGACCACGTTGGGACCACGGCGGAGGGCGATGGCTGCCCAGATCTTACGATCGGCATAGATGATCATCGCCACGGCGAGCATCAGCGGCAGGGCGATGACGAGAATGCCGATAATCGTCGCGAGGAACCATGACCATTCGTAGGTCACGCCCCAGTTCTGGAAAAAGGCGGTCATTCCGCTGCCTCCAGGGTGGCCGCGTGGCCGTGCACAAGCTCTTCCGAGCAGCGGTGCATGGTCGGGCTGGAGCGCGCGATCGCGTTGGTGAGGTAGAAATCGCTAATCGGGTAGCGGATCTCGCCACCGGCCGTGCCGGCAAGCACCGGTGCCGACCAGGGCAGGTCGATCAGTCCGTCACGGCCAAGCTCAGGATGTTCGGCGACCATCTGGGCGCGGAGCTGGTCGAAGCTGTCGAATGGCAGATCCTGACCGATCAATTGCGACACGGCACGGAAGATCGCCCAGTCTTCCTTCGCCTCACCCGGCGGGAAGGCGGCGCGCTCACCGCGCTGCACCCGACCTTCGAGGTTGACGTAGGTGCCATGCTTTTCGGCATAGGACGCAGCGGGCAAGATGAGGTCTGCCAGCTTCGCGCCCTTGTCTCCGTGATGGCCGACATAGACCTTGAACGCACTCTTGAAGCGGTCCGGTGCGACCTCGTCAGCGCCGAGGAGCAGGACGAGACCCGGGTTTGCCGCCTCGATGTCGGCGATGCCGCCCTTTTGCGCGTAGCCGAGGATCAATCCCGCCATGCGCGAGGCCGCGGTATGGACGACGTTGAAGCCGTTCCATCCATCCTTGATGAGGCCGAGCGGCTGAACGAGCGCCAGCGCAGCGCCTAGCGCGCCGGCAGCGAGTGCGCCCGGACCGACCACCACTGCCGGCTTGGCAGCTGCGCCAAATGCGTTCGTAACGTCCGTCGGCAGCTTGCCGAGCAGCTTTGAATCGTTGCCGAGCCACTGGACCTTGAAGCCAAGGTCGGCTTCCGGCCCGATGCCGTAGATTGCCGCACCCTTGCGAGCCGCCTTGCGAATCCGGGTCGCGACGAGCGGCGCTTCCCAACGAATATGCGAGCCGACCAGCAGGATGGCGTCGGCATATTCGATTCCGGCGATGGTTGAGTTGAACGACACGGCGGAGAGGCTCGACGTGTCGTAGGAAAGGCCCGTCTGCCGCCCTTCAAGAAGTGTGCTTCCCTGCCCTGCAAGCAGCTTCTTGGCCGCATACATGGTCTCTGCGTCCAACAGGTCGCCGGCTATGGCGGCGACGTTGGCGCCCGCCTTTTTCAGCTGCTTTGCAAAGAGGTCGAGTGCGTCGCTCCAGCTCGCCGCGCGCAACTTGCCATTCTCACGCACCCAAGGACGGTCGAGGCGGTTACGGACCAGCGCGTCGGCATGGTGCCTTGTCTTGTCGCTGATCCACTCCTCGTTCACATCCTCGTTGATGCGGGGCAAGATGCGCATCACCTGGCGCTGGCGCAGGTCGAGGCGGATGTTGGAGCCGACCGCGTCCATGACGTCGATGGCCGGCACACGGCGCAGCTCCCACGGGCGCATCTCGAAGATCTGCGGCTTCTGAAGCAAGGCGCCGACCGGGCAGACATCGGCCAAATTGCCGCTCAACTCGCTGTCGATCGCCCGTTCAAGGTAGGACGTGATCTGGCTGTCCTCGCCGCGGTAGAGCATACCGATCTCGGGTACACCGGCGACCTCGGACGAGAAGCGGATGCAGCGGGTGCATTGGATGCAGCGAGTCATCGACGTCTTGATGACCGGACCCATGTACTTGTCGTCGATGGCGCGCTTGTTCTCGTCAAAGCGCGTGTAGCCGCGCCCGTAGGCCATTGCCTGATCTTGAAGGTCGCATTCACCGCCCTGGTCGCAGATGGGGCAATCGAGCGGATGGTTGATGAGCAGGAACTCCATCACCCCTTCGCGCGCCTTCTTGACCATCGGCGTGTCGGTCTTGATCGTCTGCCCATCCGCCGCGGGTAGAGCGCACGACGCCTGCGGCTTGGGCGGGCCCGGCGCCACCTCAACGAGGCACATGCGGCAATTGCCAGCGATGCTTAGCCGCTCATGGTAGCAGAAGCGCGGAATCTCCTTGCCGGCAAGCTCGCACGCCTGAAGCACGGTCGCGCCCTGCGGAACTTCAAGCTCGACGCCATCGACGGTGACTTTAGGCACGGCAGAACTCCGGTCGCATCGCGCCGGTTCGCTCGTCGCGAGGATGGGTCAATGAAAGGTCTGGCTCAAGCATGCGGGTGCAAGTTCGGAATTGAAGTTGCACGCCGACTAGTCGCTGTCTCGCCAGACTTCCAGAGCTAAGTAAGGCCCCAAGCGGGCCGAGATCAGAAAAAGCTGAGATCAGCCGTTTGTTGCGCGCGATGCCGCCTCGAGCAAGGCGAGGCGCCATACCGTGGCGCCGCCGTCTTCCACGATCACCGAGCCGCAACCCCGCGTCTGGGCAAGCAGAGCGGCCACCGACTGCTGCTCCGCAGCAGATTCCGGGTCAGTGCTGAGGACGGTCTTTACCGCCTGTGGCGCGGTTCGAAGCTGGCAGGCGCTGACAGCCAATTCACTATCCTCGTCACGGAACATGCCAAGACCGGCCACCGGGGCCGTCACATAGCCATTTTCAAACGCCGTTTCGAAGAACGCAGCGCGCATGATCGCGGCCGACATCAGGCTGGGCGTGGCTGCGCAGCCCCGCTGGCGGATGGTGATGTCGCGAAGAACGTCGCGTCCCGCGGGCTTGCTTGCATCCGAAAGCGCCGCAGATCGGACGAGCGAGCTGTTGTAGCGCGACACGCAGGAAGCGAAGCGCAGGGCGTCGCGATAGGATTGCTGCTGCCGGCCTACCCAATCGGTGTTGTAAGCAAACGCATATGCATCCCTGGATGAGCCGGGCGTGATCGAACCGCTCAAGTTCGACGGCAAGTTCGACGGCGTTGGCGGACTAGGAGGCGTGGACGGCTGGGGCTGCGTCTGGGCTACTGCACCGCCAGACATGGTCAGGCAAACGGCCAACATCGTTATCGTGACAGGCTTCATTTTCTCGCCTCCTCAGCCGCAGAAGCGGCAACCTTGCGATATTCGCGCTCAAATAAGATCCGGCTCAGTCAGCTTACGCCCTTGCACCGGATGGTCAATAAGGCGGGGCCATCAGTCACGAATGGAGTAAGCGGCATCGATCAGCGCCAGGCGAGCCGCCGTTGGCGTGATTGAACCTTTCGCCAAGGACGTACATCGCGGCGTACTGGCGAACAGTCGCTTGACTGCGATTTCTTCCGCCATCTCACCGGGACGGGTGGACAGAACATCCTGGATCAGCCCCGGCGCGGTGCGCAGCTGGCACGCCGCTAGCGCCGCGACAGGGAATGACTTGATGTTCGCGGGAACCCCGACATAGCTGGTTCCGGCGCCCGCGCGAACGGCGCCCTGGCGGATGCTGAGTTCGGCGAAAGCGGCGCGAAGCAGCAATGGGGGTACCGTGACGCGTGTACCGCACCCGCGGTAACGTGACGCGAGGCGAACCAGATCGCTGCGGTACCGACTATCCCCAATGGGGCGGGACAAAATCGACGCAGGTGCGGCCGCGTTATACGAGCTCACGCATTCGGCAAAGCGGAGCGCATGATCGTATCCGCCGTTGGCGAAGGCGCGAACCTCCTCCCAATCACGCATGAATTGCCAGGCTTCGGGCGAGAATTCACCGGTAAGCTTGGCATTGCCGCCGGCAAGGACGCCGGTCGGACAGAGCATCGACGCGACCCCCGCCAAGACGGCAATTTTCCTTTTGGTCACCATCTCAGATCTTCCTTTCAGCCACCAACCTGCCCGCGCATCGGCGCGGTTGAGCTTAGAGATCCGGCACGCCGAGAGTACGCTCCACCAGACGCTTGCTCAAGGGGCATCAGGCATCTTGAGACATCGCACCTGACACATCGGCTTGCGAAGCGGTTAGCGTGCGCTGGCCATGGTCGCCTTGCGGCGGTCCTGGTAGAATGCGTCGGCAAGCCCGGCCCGAACTAGCGTCGGCGGCGTCTTTTCAAGGCCCTTCACCACCCCGCAGGTCGTCGATTTGGCATAAAGCGCCTGTGCCGCCGCTCGCTCTTCCAGCGAGTTGGGTGTGGTCGAAAGCACGGCTGCGGCCTCGGTCGGCAACGCCATCACCTGGCAGCGCGATACCCAGGACAAAGCGAGGTTCGCGGCCTTGAACTTCTGCTCACCGCGCGGCGACGCCTGGATGAAGTCCTCGACTTCCTCGATGCCGACGGAGGAGCGCTTCGACGGGTTAGGGTCGGCACCCGCCTGCTTCCACAGGATTTCCGCCACGGCTCCGCGCAGCATCACCGGCTGGATAGTGCGCCGGGTGATCGCGCAGGACCCGTACCGCTTGGTAAGGTCGCGAATGGCACCCAACTCCTGCGAGCTTCCGGCATCATAGTTCAAGATTGCCGCTACGCCGGCGGGGTTCAGCCGGGCAGCGCAGGTCGCGAACCGCAAGACGTTCGCATATGTATCGCCGCCTTGGGGCGTCGCGTTGCGAAACGTGTTCTCGAAGTAATCGGATTCCTTGTTGGAGACGTCGAACACCTCCTGGTTCGCGCGAGCGGGAGATCCCTGCGCGACGGCGACCTGAGACATCAGGACGGCGGAAAGGACCGCCGGGGCGGCAAAGGCTACTTTCAACATCGGGCATCCTCCTCGTTTCGACGGAAGATTACGCCTCATCACCGTAAACGCAAATGGCGCCGCGCCGGGAGGATCAACGCGGATCCGCACCGGTCACCGCATCGAGAAGCGCGAGACGGGCTGCCGTTGGATGCATCCGGCCCGCGACGCCTCCACAGCGGGGTGTTGCGGCGAGGACGGCATCGGCAGCCTTACGCTCCTCCGCGCTTCCCGGACGGGTCGAGAATAAGCTCGAGACCGCCACCGGCGCCGTTTGCACCTGACAGGAGGCAATGCGGCCGATCGGGTAGCCTTCGACGACGCTCGGCACTCCGATCCTGGCCGCGGCTTGCTTCAGCAATCCATGTTGATGGATCAACAGCGACTCGGCGATGGCCGCTCTAATCAACAAAGGTGCAACGGCACCTGCTTCGCCGACGCAGACCCTGTAGCGCCCCGCAAACCGCTGCATGGTGCGCGCTTCGTCACCATGGCCGATTGGCCGATCGATCAGTCCGACCACGCCGGCGGGGTCAATCCGGCCGGCGCAACGGACAAATTGCAATGCGCTCTCGTAGCGGTTCGCAAGCGCGGACCAGCCGGTCTCAGTGCGATTATCGATGTGGCTTGCTTCCGGTGTAGTCCAGATCTCGGCGTGACTTGGGCGGCCATCCACGGGCCCGGCGTGCGATCCTGCGCCCTGCGCAGTTGCGGCGTCTGCCGATCCGAATGCGGCCGCTGCGACAATGACCCTGGAAGCACGGTGCATAGAACAACCCCGACAAACATCGGCGGCATAGTATCATGAGGATCCGCAGGCGGAAAACGCCGACGAAGACCTATTCCGCCGCCTCCAGCATCGTTCGTCCAGCGCGCTCGGCGATGCGGCGTTCGATCTCGGGGCGAAAATGCTTGATCAGGCCCTGGATCGGCCAGGCGGCGGCGTCGCCTAGCGCGCAAATGGTGTGGCCTTCGACCTGCTTGGTGACGTCGAGCAGTCGGTCGATGGTGGCGACGTCGGCGTCACCTTCGCGCAGCCGCTCCATGGTGCGCCACATCCAGCCGGTGCCTTCCCGGCACGGCGTGCACTGGCCGCAGCTTTCATGCTTGTAGAAATAGCTGAGGCGGCTGATCGCGCGGACGATGTCGGTGGACTTGTCCATGACGATCACGGCCGCGGTGCCGAGGCCGGAGCCGAGCGCCTTGAGACCGTCAAAGTCCATCGGCGCGTCCATGATCTGCTCGGCCGGGACCAACGGAACGGACGAACCGCCCGGGATCACCGCCAGCAGATTGTCCCAGCCGCCGCGAATGCCGCCGGCATGGCGGTCGATCAGCTCCTTGAAGCTGATGCCCATGCTTTCCTCGACGACGCAGGGCTTGTTCACATGGCCGCTGATCTGGAACAGCTTGGTGCCTTCGTTCTTCTCGCGCCCGAAGCTGGCAAACCAGGCGGCGCCGCGGCGAAGGATGGTCGGCACCACCGCAATGCTCTCGACATTGTTGACGGTCGTCGGGCAGCCGTAGAGGCCTGCGCCGGCCGGGAACGGCGGCTTGAGGCGCGGCTTACCCTGCTTGCCTTCGAGGCTTTCGAGCATCGCCGTTTCTTCGCCGCAGATATAGGCGCCGGCGCCGCGGTGAACGAACAGGTCGAAGTCGTAGCCGGAGCCCGCCGCATTCTTGCCGAGCAAGCCTGCGGAGTAGGCCTCGGCGACCGCCTTGCGGAGCGCGGCCGTCTCTTCGATGAACTCCCCGCGCACGTAGATGTAGGCGGCGCGGGCGCGCATTGCGAAGCCGGCGAGCAAAGCACCTTCGACCAGCTTGTGCGGATCGTGGCGCAGGATCTCGCGGTCCTTGCAGCTTCCCGGCTCGGACTCGTCGGCGTTGATGACGAGGAAGTTGGGCTTACCCGGCTTGGGCTCCTTGGGCATGAAGCTCCACTTCATGCCCGTTGGGAAGCCAGCGCCACCGCGGCCGCGCAGGCCCGATGCCTTGACCACGTCGATGATGCCGTCTTGGCCCAACTGCATCAGCTTGGCGGTGTCGTCCCAATCGCCGCGAGCCTGCGCCGCCTTCAGATCTGGCGACTGGAAGCCGTAGACATTGGTGAAGATGCGGTCCTTGTCGGACAGTGCGGTGGTGGTGCCCATCAGCCGATGACTCCCGTGTACCAGAGCGCGACGGCGATAACGATCAGCGCCAGCACGGCAAACTTCACCAGCCCCGCGATGAAGCGGAACGCCAGAAAGGCGAGCACGGCGGCGACGATGATGGGAAGCAGCTGTTCCACTTACGCGCCCTCACCAGCCGCAGCATTCCACTGCGCGCGATAGTCGTAGTTGCGCTCGGCCATCTTCTTCAGCGTGGTCGGGCCGCCTTCGGGGCAGCTGGTCTGGCGATCGATCTGCGGACCTGGCTTGGGCTTCTCACCGCGGGCGAGCGCGTCGAGGACGGCGGTCATGCTCGCCTCGGTGAGGTCCTCGTAATTGTCGTCGTTGATCTGGACCATCGGCGCGTTGGCGCAGGCGCCGAGGCATTCGACCTCGGTCAGCGTGAACAGGCCGTCAGCGGTCGTGTGGCCCTTGCGAAGACCCTTTTTGTAGCAGGCTTCCAGCACGTCGTCCGACCCGCGCAGCATGCACGGCGTCGTTCCGCACACCTGCACATGGTAGCGGCCGACCGGCGCCAGATTGAACATGGTGTAGAAGGTCGCGACCTCCATGATGCGGATCGGCGTCGTGTCGATCTGCGCCGCGACGAACTCCATCACGGGCACCGGAAGCCAGCCCTGCGTGCCTGTTTCTTCCCCGACCTGCCGCTGGGCGAGGTCGAGCAGGGGGATGGACGCCGACTGCTGACGGCCTTCGGGATAGCGGGCGATGATCTCCGCAGCCTTCCGGGCGTTCTCCGAAGTCCACTGGAATCCGGACCAGCGCGCGCGGACCTCTGCCTCGTCGGGGATTGCAGCTTGTTCAGCCATTTTGAATCCCGTTGCTCGCGCTGCCCGTTGTTCTGGTATCAAGCACGAGCCTACAGAATGAGTAAATCACTTGAATTCCGAGACTTGCAACGATCAACCAGCCCCAGTTCCTTGAAACCCAGGACGTGAGTTCTGCCGAGGGTGCGATCCACTGCAGTCCCCTTGAAACAGAGAACCAGAAAGCAGTGAAAGCGAACAGCGCCACCACGTAGGCGAGGCGCCCAGCGAATGGATTGTTCGGGCGCGCTTCGACCAACCAACACTCTAGCCGGTAGAAAAGATGGAAAGGACCAATCACCGGTCACACTCCCCGAACACTACGTCGATGGCGGACAGGACGGCGGTGGTGTCCGCGAGCATATGGCCCTTCATCATGAAGTCCATCGCCTGAAGGTGGCTGAAGGCGGTCGGGCGGATCTTGCAGCGGTAGGGCCGGTTGGTGCCGTCGGCGACGAGGTAGACGCCGAACTCGCCCTTGGGACTTTCGGTGGCGACATAGACCTCGCCCGCGGGCACGTGATAGCCTTCGGTGTAGAGCTTGAAGTGATGGATGAGCGCTTCCATCGATTGCTTCATCTCACCGCGCGGCGGCGGATAGACCTTGCGGTCGAGACTTCCGACCGGTCCTTCGGGCATTTGGCTAAGGCACTGACGCGCAATCTTCCAGCTCTGCCGGACTTCCTCGACGCGAACCATGAAGCGGTCGTAGCAATCGCCGTTGGTGCCAACGGGGATGTCGAACTCCATCCGGTCGTAGACTTCGTACGGCTGGCTCCGGCGGATATCCCATGGGATGCCCGACGCGCGGATCATCGGGCCGGAGAAGCCCCAGGCGATCGCGTCTTCCTTGCTGACGGTGCCGATGTCGACGTTGCGCTGCTTGAAGATGCGGTTGTCGGCGACGAGGCTGATCGCGTCCTCGAACAGCTTCAGGCGCTTGTCGAGGAACTCCCCGATCATGTTCAGCACCTTGGGCGGGATGTCGTAGTGGACGCCGCCGACGCGGAAATAATTGGCGTGCATGCGCGCGCCCGAGACATGCTCGTAGATCTGCATCAGATCTTCGCGAAGCTCGAACAGCCACAGGTTGGGCGTCATCGCGCCCACGTCCATGATGTGGCTGCCGAGGTTCAGCATATGGTTCTTGATGCGGGTCAGCTCCGCCATCAGCACGCGGATGTACTGCGCGCGGATCGGCACCTCGAGGCCCATGAGCTTCTCGATAGCAAGCACGAAGCTATGCTCCATGCACATGGGCGAGCAGTAATCGAGGCGATCGAAGTAAGGGATCGCCTGCTGGTAGGTCTTGTACTCGATGAGCTTTTCGGTGCCGCGGTGAAGCAAGCCGACGTGCGGATCGACGCGCTCAACGATTTCGCCGTCCAGCTCCATGATTAGGCGTAGCACGCCGTGCGCCGCCGGATGCTGCGGGCCGAAGTTGATCGTGTAATTGTTCGGCTGACCCTGGTCGGGCTGGATGTCCGACCCGCTGGTCGCGCCGACGCCGCCGCCCATGCTGACTTCTACCGTGCGCACGTCCGTCATGCCGTGCCTCCACCGGGCCGGCGGCGATTGGCGCCCCCTTTCGGCTTGGGATCGGGCGTGTCGCTGGGCTTGCTCACTTCACTCTGCGCCTTGGCTTCGTTCGATTTGGACGCTTCGGCATCCGCTTCCTTGGCGCCCTTACGCGCGCGTTCCTCATTGTCACCCGCGTAGGGCGGCTCGCGCTTTCCGGCGTCCTTTGCCGGTGCGGCGACAACCTTGGGCGCTTCGCCGCTCGCGGGCGCGGGCGAGGCGGCGCCGGCAGCCTGCGGCTCGGCCTTCTCGTCGCCGGGCAGCCGGTATTCCGGGCCTTCCCACGGCGTCAGGAAATCGAAGGTACGGAAGTCTTGCGGCAAGGAAACAGGCTCGTAGACGACGCGCTTCTCCGCCTCCGAATAGCGCATCTCGGTATGGCCAGTCAGTGGGAAGTCCTTGCGCAGCGGAAAGCCCTCGAAGCCATAGTCGGTGAGGATCCGGCGGAGGTCGGCATTGCCGGCGAAGGTGACGCCGTAAAGATCGAATACCTCGCGCTCGAGCCAGCCCGCCACCGGCCACAGCGAGGTGATGCTCGGCACCGGCGTGACCTCGTCGGTCAGCACCTTGACGCGAACGCGGCGGTTCTGAGTGAGCGAGAGGAGATGATAGTTGACCTCGAAGCGCTCCGCGCGCTCCGGATAGTCGACCCCGGCGATCTCCATCAGCTGCTGATATTCGAGGCCTGGCGTGTCGCGAAGGGTGCGGCAGACCTCAACCACTGCATCACGGGCGACGGTCAGTGTCACTTCGCCGACATGATCCTTCACGTCCAGCACCGACGCGCCAAGCGCCGCCTTCGCAGCCTCGATCACGCCCTCGTTGGAGGCGGTCTGGGGAACCTGCGGAGCAAGCATCAGCGCTGGATCGTCCCTTCGCGGCGGATCTTCCGCTGAAGCTGGAGAATTCCGTAGAGCAAGGCTTCGGCCGTCGGCGGGCAGCCCGGCACGTAGATGTCGACCGGCACGATGCGGTCGCAGCCGCGCACCACCGAGTAGCTGTAATGGTAATAACCGCCGCCATTGGCGCAGCTGCCCATCGAGATGACGTACTTGGGGTCCGACATCTGGTCGTAAACTCGGCGCAGCGCCGGCGCCATCTTGTTACAGAGAGTGCCGGCGACGATCATCACGTCCGACTGGCGTGGGGACGCGCGCGGGGCGACGCCGAACCGTTCGAGGTCGTAGCGCGGCATATTGACGTGGATCATCTCCACCGCACAGCAGGCCAGGCCGAAGGTCATCCACCACAACGAGCCGGTGCGGGCCCAGGTGAACAGGTCTTCCGCGGAGGCGACCAGGAAGCCCTTTTCATCGAGCTCTCGCCGCATCTCCTCAAACTTGGTCATGTCGACGCCGCCGGCCTCCAGGCCTGCAGCGCGCGCCAATTCTGCCTCGGTCGGAAGCCGGGTTTCGTCCGGGCGAAGGGTTACTCCCACTCCAGGGCTCCCTTCTTCCACGCATAGGCCAAACCAAGGCCAAGCTCGGCAAGGAACACCATCATGCCCGTCCAGCCGGCCCAGCCCGTGCTGTCGAGCGACACCGCCCACGGGAACAGGAAGGCGGCTTCAAGGTCAAAGACGATGAACAGGATGGCGACAAGGTAGAAGCGGACGTCGAATTGCGCCCGGCTGTCCTCGAACGCGGGGAAGCCGCACTCATATTCGCTGAGCTTTTCCGGGTTCGGCTGATGCGCGCCGGTGAAGCGGCTGACGATCATCGGCAGCACCACGAATGCCGTCGACAGGCCGAGCGCGACCAGCAGGAACAACAGGATCGGCAGATATCCGAAGGCGACGCTGGCCAAGGAGAACTCCAACAAGCTTGCTCGGGGACCCGAGATTTGGCCGCGCTTTAGGCCAGCCGCTTCCCTCCCGCAACTGCCGAGGGTGGCAATTCGGAACGGATTTTAGGCCTAACGCAACGCTCCGGCGATGAGCTTCTGCAGGCGGCTGTGAATGCCGGCGGCGGCAGCGATATATTCGCCTTTCTCATAGGCACGGTCGGCGCCCTTGTAGTCGGTGACAAAGCCGCCGGCTTCGCGCACCAAGATCAGGCCGGCAGCAGCGTCCCACGGCGCCAGTTCCTTTTCCCAGAAGCCGTCGAAGCGGCCGGCAGCGACCCAGGCGAGGTCGAGCGCGGCGGAACCGAAGCGGCGGATGCCGGAGACCTCCGGACCGACGGCTTCGTAGATCTTGCTCCACTCCTCGGAGTCGCCGCGGCCGAGGAAGGGAATTCCGGTGCCGATCACCGCCTCGCTCATGTCGCGGCGCGACGAGACGCGCAGGCGGCGGTCATGGAGCCAGGCGCCCCTGCCCTTTTCCGCCCAGAAGGTCTCATCGGTCAGCGGCTGGTAGACCAGGCCGTGGCTGATCTGACGGGTGCCGTTGGGTGCCCGCTCTTCGACAGCGATCGAGATCGAAAAGTGCGGAATGCCGTGCAGGAAGTTGGTCGTGCCGTCGAGCGGGTCGACGATCCAGCGAGGCTTGTCTGGATTGCCCTCCACCTCGCCGCCTTCCTCCAGCAGCAGGCCCCAGTCTGGGCGTGCATTGCGGAGTTCCTCCACGATCGTCTGCTCGGCCGCCTTGTCGGCGATCGACACGAAGTCGCCGGGCCCTTTACGGCTGACCTGCAGCTGCTCGACCTCGCCGAAGTCGCGGCGAAGGCGCGGCGCGGCCTTGCGGGCGGCGCGGGTCATGACGGTGATCAGGCCGGAATGGGCAACCATGGCTTCCTTCTCCCCTCCCCGCCCTGCGGGAGGGGCAGGGGGAGGGATTGTTCTCAAGCAGGAGGAACAGGCCCTCCCCTTAATCCCCTCCCGCCGGCGGGAGGGGAAGCGATCAGTCCGCGCGGCGGACGTAGGTCTGTTCGTAAACGTCGACGACGATGCGGGTTCCGCTGCTGATGTGCGGCGGCACCATGACGCGCACGCCATTGTCGAGGATGGCGGGCTTGTAGCTGGACGAGGCGGTCTGCCCCTTCACTACCGCGTCGGCTTCGACGATCGTCGCTTCGATCTGGTCGGGGAGCTGGACGGAGATCGGACGCTCCTCGTGAAGCTCCATCACCACGTCCATGCCGTCCTGAAGAAAGGCCGCGGCGTCGCCGAGCAGATCGGCGGGCAAGCTGATCTGCTCGTAAGTTTCCTTGTCCATGAAGGTCAGCATGTCGCCGTCCGCGAACAGGAACTGGAAGTCCTTGGTGTCGAGGCGGATGCGCTCCACCGTCTCGGCCGAGCGAAAGCGCACGTTGTTCTTGCGGCCATCGATAAGGTTTTTGAGCTCCACCTGCATATAGGCGCCGCCCTTGCCGGGCTGGGTGTGCTGAATCTTCACGGCACGCCAGATGCCGCCTTCATATTCGATGATGTTGCCGGGACGAATGTCCACGCCGCTGATCTTCATTGTAGATCGCCTATATGCTGATAGTGGAAAGAGCCGGCGCGCGCTCTAGCCGCTCGCCTTCTTTCCGGCAAGCAGCGGGTACGGGTTGATGGGCGTGCCATCGTACCACTTCTCGCCGGGCTGCATGCGGTTGATCGCGAAGTGCAGGTGCGGGCCGGATGGGCTGGCGTTGCCGGTATGACCCACGCGTCCGACCATTTGGCCGCGCCTAACCTGCTGGCCTTCGGCAAGGCCAGGCGCATAGCTCAGCAGGTGGGCATAATAATATGTCCAGCGCTGATCGGGCGAACGGACATAGACGGTCGTTCCCCCGCCCCCGTCCGAGAAAAAGAGCTTCTCGACCGTGCCGTCGGCCGCTGCAATCACCGGCGTGCCTTCCGCAGCCATGATGTCGATTGCGTCGTGGACCCTGGCCCCGCCCGCACGCGCCTGCGTGAAGGTGTCGGTAAGTTGGCCGGCTTCGATGCCCTGAACCGGGATCGCCAGGCCCGCCGGCCCAACCTCCACGCTCTCCGCAACCGCCACATCTGGGCTGCCCTTAGGATTGACCACGGCAACATCGCCCTTGCGCGCGACCTTGCCGTTCGGCTCAGACGAGAGCGGTGATGCGATGTTGTACGCGGTAACCCAGAATATGCTGGTGAGAACGGCCGTGACGACTGCCGTAACGACAATGGTCAGGCCGGTCCGCATCAGGCCTTGAACACCGCCGTGAACCCTGGCTTCAGCATTCTGGAAAGCCGAACGACGTCCCAGTTGGTCAGGCGCAGGCAGCCATGGCTTTCCGTCTTGCTCACCGTTTGGGGTTCAGGCGTGCCGTGAATGCCGTAATGCTCCTTCGTCAGGTCGAGCCAGGCTACCCCGACCGGGCCGTTGGGTCCAGCGGGCAGCTTTTGATCGGCCTTGTCGTCGCTGACATCCCAGAACAAGTCCGGCTGATAATTGAACGGCGGCAGGAAAGAATAGGTCGTCGCTTTCCAATTGCCGAGCGGAAGCGGATCATGGCTGGATCCGGTGGTCACCGGAAATTGCGCAACCAGCTTGCCGGACATCTTGCCGCCTTTACCCGAGGCGGCATTGGCATCGCCCTGGTAGACCCTCAGGACGCCGTCGCTCTTATCGACGACGATGAAGTTCCCCTGCGGCTGGTTGCCGTCGATGTTGAGTAGGTTCAGCAGTTGCGCCTGCTTGCCATCCGCTCCGCCATAGTCGCGGGACGCCGGCACCACGTTTGGCAGCTTGAGGGTGGCGCCCACCCCGATCTTCGCCTCCGGTCCGTTCAGTGCAACGATGGTCGCTGGAGTGGTGTGGTAACGCTCCGCGAGCTTCTCCAACATGTTGCGATAGCCCATGAAGGGCAACTTGGCCTGCTCCTCGGGCTTGCTCGGAAACGGATAGATGAAGCGCCCCTGCACATCGTCCGGCGTGAGCTTCACCTGCACGACGGCGGGCCGGTTGGCTTGGAGCAATGCCTGGATTGTCGGTTTGTCGAGTTCGCCGGAACGTTTGAGACCCCTTGCCTCCTGGAAACCGTGCAGGGCTTGCTTCAGCGCACTGCCGCTGCGACCATCGATGACCCCGGACGAAAAACCGGCAGTGTCCAGAAGCACCTGCGCATGCAAGAGCCTGTTGTCGACGCTCGAGGCGTTTCCTGCGGCTGCACCCTTAGAGCCGCCGGCAGCGGGCTGTGCAGCGGCCTGTTTGTCGGACTGAGCGAAAGCAAGGGCAGCGCTCGCGGCGGCAATCGCGCCAGCGCTCCAACGCAAGGTTTTCCGGGGCACGCAACTCTCCTGGGCTTAGAACTGTTTCGGGTGCAACGATGGAACCGCCTGGAGTTTCCGTGCCGCCCGTCAGTGGCATTCATGTCGGCTGTTCAGGCTGGGTGTATCGGCACTGGAAGGAAGGCTTCTACCCGCCCGGATTGCCGCAGAAGCGTTGGTTCGAACATTATGCGGACGAATTCGGCACCGTCGAGATCAACGCCAGCTTCTATCGCCTGCCCCTTCCCTCAACCTTCGACGGTTGGCGGGAAAAAGCGCCTCCTGGCTTCCGCTATGCCGTTAAAGCAAACCGCTTCATCACCCATTTGAAGAAGCTTGCCGGTTGCGAAAGCCAGGTGGACGAGTTCATCGACCTAGTACGAAGGCTCGGGCCAGCGCTCGGCCCGATCCTCTACCAGCTCCCGCCAAGCCTTCACAAAGACCTGCCGCGGCTCGACGGCTTCCTTCGACGCTTGCCCACCGACCTGGAGCATGTCGTCGAGTTCCGGCACGCCAGTTGGTACGACGAAGAGGTGCTGGCGCTGCTCGAGAGCCGCGGAGCCGGCTTCGTCGCCCATGACCTCAAAGATCTGGTGTCGCCTCGCTGGGCGAGCGGCCGCACCGCATACGTCCGCTTTCATGGCACCGGCGGCAAATATTGGGGTCGCTACAGCGAGGAGCAGATGGCGGATTGGGCTGCGTGGCTGCGGGAGCAGCGCGCTCGGGGGCGCTCAGCCTGGGCTTACTTCAACAACGACATCCACCTGCATGCGATCGAGGACGCGCGCACGCTGGCAAGACTTTTAGCCGCAACCAGTTGAGTGGCCGGGCTTTGTGCTCCCATGCCTTTGACTGCCATCCTTTTCGACATCGACGGTACGCTCGTCGATAGCAACGAACAGCATATCAGTGCCTGGGAAGACGCGTTCCGCGATGCTGGTCATCGGTTCAACCGCGACGCGATCCATGCTCAGGTGGGCAAAGGCGGCGACAATCTGGTTCCGACCTTGCTCCCCGGGATTTCGGCTGGTGAGGTGAAACAGCTCGGCGAGGCGGAAGGGGAAGCGTTCAAGAAACGCTATCGCGCGCAGGTGAAGCCGTTTCGGGACGCCAAGGCGCTGATCGAACGGGTTCGGTCCGACGGCAAAGCGGTCGTGCTGGCCTCCTCCGCCTCACGGGAGGAGCTGGATTACTGGGTCGAGTTGCTTGGAGTCGGCGACCTGGTGACCGCCACAACCAGCAGAGACGATGTCGCTCATTCCAAGCCCTGCCCCGACATCTTCGAGGCGGCGCTGGAAAAGGTCGGCTCGGCTCCCGAAGCTGCGATCGTCGTTGGCGACAGCCCCTATGATCTGAAGGCTGCGGCGTCGGCAGGCATCCCGAGTATCGCCGTCCGGTCTGGCGGATTTACGGATGACGTCTTGGCGTCGCACGGGCCGCTGGCGATCTACGACGATGTCGGCGCCTTATTGGCCGACTATGCGCAGTCGCCGCTGGCGGACGCTTAGTCTCCGGTTGAGACCTCGTTATTGCTTTCTCCGACGTCCTTCTCGCCGAGACGGCCCTTGCCGTAATAGCCTTGCTCGGACTGGCCGCCCTGGAAGCCGCCGCCTTCCTTCCCCTCATGCGGGTTGGGGTAAGCGCCGCCGCCGGATTCGCCGACGTTGGGCAGGCCACCCGATTGCTCGTCGCGGCGGGAGGCGAGTTCGCCATTCTCGTCCGGCTCGCGGCGTTCGCTGCCAGAACCGTCAACGGGCATCGTCACTTTGTCTTCGGCCATGTCTTCTCTCCTTGGCGAAGAGAACCAACGGCAATGCCGACCCGTTCCTAAAAGCCCATCACCTGCTGGAAGCGCTTAACCGCCGCACCCGGATCGTCCTGCCCCCAGACGGCTTGGCAAACGGAGATGAAGTCCGCGCCAGCATCCAGCAAAGGTTGTGCATTGTCGGGTGTGATGCCGCCGATGGCAACGCAGGGAATCTCGAACAGCGACGACCACCAGCTAAGAATCCCTGGATGCGGCCGATAGTTACTCGGCTTTGTTGTTGTGGGATAGAAAGCGCCGAAGGCGACATAGTCGGCCCCTGCCTCACCCGCTTCCATCGCGAAATGACGGCTGTCGTGGCAAGTCTTGCCGATCTGCGCAGAAGGGCCGAGCACCTCGCGGGCCTCCCTGACCTCACCATCCTTTTGCCCCAGGTGGACACCATCCGCACCGAGGCGCTTGGCCAAGCTGACGCTGTCGTTGACGATGAAGGCAGTGTCATGATCGGCGCAGATGCGCTGAAGTGGCTCGGCCAGGCGGGCGCGTTCGTGGCTGTCGACATTCTTGATCCGGAGCTGAAACGCCGAAACCGGTGCTGCCGACAGCGCGGACCTTAGCCGGTCGGGAAACGCACCACCTACCTCCTGAGGGGAGATGAGGTACAACTGCGCTGGCGCCGTCCGCTGGGGCGGCGACCAGATGGTCGGGTCGAAGTCGTCTTCAGGCTCGTCGCTCATGCCGGCTCTTTGGCGGTCGATGCGCGGTGAATCTGGTCGATCGCGGCGCCGAGCGTGGAATTGAACTCCTCGTCATTCTGCTGCTGACGAAGATCAGAAAGAAGCGCGCGGCTGAAGCTGGCGATCATGCCCGGGTTCTTCGCCAATTCGGCACAAGCGTCCGCCCGGCTGTACCCGCCCGACAGCGCGACGACGCGGAGCACGCGCGGGTGGTCGATCAGCGGCTGGAACAGCCCCGGCGTCGCCGGCAGCGACAGCTTCAGCATGACCGGCGCACCGTTGGGGTCGTCGTTCAGCGCGATCAGCAGTTCGTCGAGCAGCAGCCGGTCGGCCGCGTCGCGCTCCGGGCTCCTGATGTTCACTTCGGGCTCAATGATCGGAACCAGCCCCGCCTCGCAGACCTGCTGCGCGACATCAAACTGCTGGGTGACGGTTGCCGCGATCCCGTCGGGGTTGGCAAGGTTGATCACCGACCGTTCCTTGGTGCCGAATACGCCAAGGCTCTTGGCGCGCTCCAGCAGGGAGTAGAGGTCCTCGATCGGCTTCATGCGCTGAACGCCGTCCTCTTCCGGCTCCAGGCCTTTGTCGATCTTGATGAAGGGCACGATTCCGCGCTCGATCAACGCTTGCGGGGTCGGCTTGCCCTCGACCAGGCCATTCATGGTCCGCTCGAACAGGATGGCGCCGATGACCTTTCCGCTGCCGAAGCAGGGCGAGGTGATGATCCGCTCCCGCATGCGGTGGATAAGGTCGAACATCTCCTCGTCCGAGGACCAGCTGCCTTCCGTAATGCCGTAACCAGTAAGCGCCTTCGGCGTCGATCCTCCGGACTGGTCGAGCGCCGCGATGAACCCCTGCCCGTCGGCGATCCGCGCACGCATTTGTTCGAACTGCATTCAAAGCCCCTGCTTTGTTGATCCTAGCGGATAAGCGCAGCAACACCCGGAAGGGTCCGTCCTTCCATCCACTCCAGGAAGGCGCCGCCCGCGGTGGAGACGAAGCTGAAGTCGGCTGCCACCCCCGCATGGTTCAGCGCCGCAACTGTATCGCCGCCGCCCGCGACAGAGACCAGCCCGCCATCCTTGGTCAGCGCCGCCGCAATTTGCGCCAACGCCACGGTGGCAGCGTCGAACGGCGAGGTTTCAAAGGCGCCGAGCGGGCCATTCCACACCAGGGTACGGCAGGTCTTCAGCACGTCGCCGAGCGCTTCGACTGCGGCTGGACCGACATCGAGGATCATCTCGTCCGCGCCCACCTCGTGCACGTTGCAGGTGCGCATTGAGGATGGGTTGGCGGCAAATTCCTTGGCAACCACCACATCGTAAGGAAGGTGGATGGTGCAATTCGCCTGCTCCGCGCGCGTGAAAATGCTTTCCGCCTCGCCGGTGAGGTCATGCTCACACAGCGACTTGCCGACGTTGACGCCTCGTGCGGCGAGGAAAGTATTGGCCATGCCGCCGCCGATGATCAGATGGTCGACCTTGCCGACCAGGTGGCCGAGGACGGCGAGCTTGGAGGAGACCTTGGCACCGCCGACCACTGCGGCGACCGGGCGTTCGGGGTCGCCGAGCGCCTTTTCCAGCGCCCTCAACTCTGCTTCCATGGCGCGGCCCGCGAAGCTCGGCAGGAGGTGTGCGACTCCTTCAGTCGAGCTGTGGGCGCGGTGAGCAGCGGAGAAGGCGTCATTGACATAATAGTCGCCGAGCGCGGCCATTGCCTTGGTCAGCTCCGGGTCGTTCTTCTCTTCCCCGAGATGGAAGCGCGTATTTTCCAAAATCCCGATGTTGCCCGGCAACATGGTCGTCACTGCCCGTTCCGCTTCCGGTCCCTGGCAATCCTCGATGAACCGTACGGAGCGGCCGGTCAGGCGGTGTAGCGGCATTACGAGCTGAGCCGTGGACATGTCGGGGCGGACTTGACCCTTTGGACGCCCGAAATGCGAGAGCAGCAGAACCACGGCACCGCGGTCCGACAGCTCGGCAATGGTCGGCACTGCGGCACGAAGCCGAGTGTCGTCGGTCACCCGCGCGCCGTCCAT
The DNA here is from genome assembly GCF_011300455.1 of Sphingomonas piscis. Taxonomy (NCBI): domain Bacteria; kingdom Pseudomonadati; phylum Pseudomonadota; class Alphaproteobacteria; order Sphingomonadales; family Sphingomonadaceae; genus Sphingomonas; species Sphingomonas piscis. The sequence continues at coordinate 2,609,700 of NZ_CP049869.1, read as the reverse complement.
CGGGACGTTAAGGTCGACGCGCACGAGGACGCGCTTGCCGGAGAGGTCCTCCGGCAAGTCATCAAGCGTCTTGAACTGCGCCATTCTTAGCTGAGCTTGGCCATCGCGCAGGCCGTGTCGACCATGCGGTTGGAGAAGCCCCATTCATTGTCGTACCAGCTGACGACCCGGACCAGCTTGCCTTCCAGCACCGCCGTCTCGAGGCCGTCGACAGTCGACGACGCGGGCGTGTGAACGATGTCGGCAGAGACCAAAGGATCCTCGGTGTAGACTAGCACGCCCTTCAGCGGGCCGCTCTCCGCCGCCTTGCGCAGGATCTCATTCACTTCCTCGCGCGTCGTATCGCGCTTGGGGGTGAAGGTCAGGTCGACCAGGCTTCCGTCCGGTACTGGCACGCGCACCGACGATCCGTCGAGCTTGCCCTTGAGCTCGGGAAGAACCTCGCCGACCGCCCGGGCTGCGCCGGTGGTGGTCGGGATGATCGACATGGCCGCGGCGCGCGCACGGCGGATATCCTTGTGGATCTGGTCGAGGATCTTCTGGTCGTTGGTATAGGCGTGGATGGTGGTCATCAGTCCGCGTTCGATGCCGACCGTGTCGTTCATCACCTTGGCAACCGGGGCCAGGCAGTTGGTGGTGCAGGATGCGTTGGAAACGATGGTGTGCCCCGCCTCCAGCTTGTCATGGTTGACGCCGAAGACGACGGTGAGGTCGACATTCTTGCCCGGCGCCGAGATCAGCACTTTTTTGGCCCCCGCATCGATGTGCTTCTGGGCAGACGCACGGTCGGTGAAAAAGCCGGTGCATTCCAGCACCAGCTCGATGCCCTGATCGCGGTGGGGCAGATTGGCCGGGTCCTTCTCGGCCGTCACCTTGATGCGCTTGCCGTCGACGACGATGTCGTTGCCGTCCGCCTTCACCTCGCCCGGGTACTTCCCGTGGACGCTGTCACGCGAGAAAAGCCAGGCGTTGCTTTCGGCGTCGGCAAGGTCGTTGACCGAAACGAGCTCCAGCCCGCAGTCGGGGCGCTCAAGGATCGCGCGGGCGACCAGTCGGCCGATGCGGCCGAAGCCGTTGATTGCTACTTTCGTCATGATTGGAGCGCCTCCATGATCTTGGGTGCGATGGCCTCGGGCGTGAGGCCGAAATAGTTGAACAGGTCCTCGGCCTTGCCCGACGCGCCGAAGCGGTCGATGCCGAGGCGCAGGCCGTTCACCATCGTGTAACGGTCCCAGCCGAAGGTGCTTCCGGCCTCGATCGACACGCGCAGGATCTGCTCGGGCCCGGCCGGCGGAAGGACGCTGTCGCGATAGGACTGATCCTGCGCCTCGAAACGTTCCCAGCAGGGCATGGAGACAACATCGGCACCGACGCCCTCACCTTCAAGGCGCTCGGCGACGTCGAGGGCGAGTTCGACTTCGGAGCCGGTAGCGATCAGGATTGCCTTGCGCTTGCCGCCCGCCTTGCGGAGGACGTAGGCGCCGCGATGGCTGAGGTTGTCGTCGGCGGCTTCCGAGCGGACCGCGCGCAGGTTTTGGCGGGACAGCGCAAGGACGCTCGGCCCTTCATGCTCCAGCGCCGAGGCCCAGCTTTCCGCCGTCTCCACCGCGTCGGCGGGACGATAGACGTTGAGGTTGGGGATCGACCGCAGGCTGGCGAGGTGCTCGACCGGTTGGTGTGTCGGTCCGTCTTCGCCGAGGCCGATGCTGTCGTGGGTGAAAACGAAGATGACCCGGGCGCCCTGCAGCGCAGCGAGACGAACCGCAGGGCGGGCATAATCGGCGAAGACCAGGAAGGTGCCGCCGTAGGGCACAACGCCGCCATGCAGCGCCATGCCGTTCATCGCCGCGCCCATGCCGAACTCGCGGATGCCGTAGTGAAGATAGCGGCCACTGTAATTCTCGGCGGTCAGTGACTGCAGGCCCTTGGTCAGCGTGTTGTTCGACGGGGTAAGGTCCGCAGAGCCGCCGATGGTCCACGGCGTTGCGGCATTGATCGCCTCCAGCGCCATTTCCGATGCCTTGCGGGTCGCCACCTTGGGCGCATTGGCCACGAGCGCGTCGACGTGCGGCTTCAGCCAATCGGACGGAACATTGCCCTGCACACGGGCGAGGAACTCGTCCTTTTTGCCACTGCTTTCCAGGCGGCGGTACCATTCGGCCCGGTCGGTTGCGCACCGCTGACCCTCGGCGAGCCACGCCTTGCGCACGTCGTCAGGCACGGTGAATTCCTTGGGCTCGAGTCCCAGTTCCTTGCGGGCAGCCTCAACCTCATCCTTGCCGAGCGCAGCGCCGTGCACCGAATGCGTGCCCTGCTTGTTGGGCGCACCATAACCGATGATGGTCTTGCACCGGATGAGGCTTGGGCGCGGGTCCGCAATAGCCTTCTCAATCGCCTGGGCGACCTTGCCCGCATCCATTCCGTCGCATTCGACCGTGTGCCATCCGCACGCCGCGTGGCGGGCGACCACATCCTCGTTGCGCGACAGGTCGGTGGAGCCGTCGATGGTGATCTTGTTGTCGTCCCAAAGCACGATCAGGCGGCCGAGGCGGAGGTTACCGGCAATACCGACCGCCTCATGGTTGATGCCTTCCATCAGGCAGCCATCGCCCGCGATCACAAAGGTGCGGTGATCGACCAGATCGTCGCCATACACCGCGTTGAGGTGCCGTTCCGCAATGGCCATTCCGACACCCATGGCGAGACCTTGGCCCAAGGGCCCGGTGGTGCACTCCACGCCTGGAAGCTCGAAATTTTCCGGGTGGCCGGCGCAGGGGCTGTGCAACTGGCGGAAGTTCTTGATGTCGTCCAGCGTCGGCTTCTCGTATCCCGTCAGGTACAGCAACGCATAGACCAGCATCGACCCATGGCCGGCCGACAGCACGAAGCGGTCGCGGTCGGGCCATTTCGGATCGGCCGGGTCATACTTCAGATGGCGGGTGAACAAGGCGGTCGCCGCGTCGGCCATGCCCATCGGCATCCCGGATGCCCGCTGTTTGCGGCTTCAACTCCATCCATTGCCAGTGCGCGGATCGCATTGGCCAGTCGGCGTTGGGTCGGCTGCACGTCGTCTCGCTCCGTCGATGGGATTGGTCCGGACTCACCGGACCGACAGGAAGGCCCCTTTGGGGGGTGAGCCGTTGAGCGTCAATGCTTGCGAGCCCGGGTCATCTTGCGTAGTCGCTTCTGCCATGACCGACGGGGGCATCTCGATCGCACTGGACCGAGCCGACCGGGCGCTGGATCGCATCGAGCGCGCCCTTGCCGCGCGTCCGCAGGATAAAGGCGCCGAGGAACTCCGCGCCAAAGTCCGGGAAGTGGTCGCCGAGCTGGACGAACTCATCAGGGCAGCCGGCTGATGGCGGATGTCGACCTGAACATCGCTGGCCGAAGCTACCGCATCGCGTGCCGAGACGGCGAGGAAGCCAACCTGCGCACCGCTGCGGCGATGGTGGATCAGAAGAGCCGTGAAGCGTTGGCGGGGCTCGGGACCTTGTCGGAAGCGCGGCAACTGCTGTTCGCGTCCCTTCTTCTAGCCGACCAGCTTATCGACAAGAAGTCCGCCCAGCCGCCCTCCCCGACCGATGAGCTCGCCGCTGCGGCCAATGCCTTGGCAAGCCGGTTGGAACGGCTTGCGGAGACCCTTGAGCGAGACGCGTCCAGTTCCTAAATAGGCCATGACGAGTACTGCCCGGTACGTGGCTTCGCAAAATCCCTGAGGCTATTCTTCATCCTAGGGAGCTGTCCCTGCCCGGACCCTGGTCCGGATCATATGGTTCCCACCTGACGTTTGTGGCGTCAGAGGATTTCCGGCAAACGGCCATGGTGGTCTCGTCACTTCCCTTCCCCGTCGACAAGGATCGGCTTCGCCGCGACGCGATGGAGCGCCGCAAGGAGTTCGTTCGCACGTTGGACGATCCCGAGCGGACTCGCCTTGAACGCCGCCTTGCCTTTCACCTCACCTCGGTGCTCGCCAATGCGCGTGTGGTCGCGGGCTACGCGGCCCTTGGCAGCGAGATCAGCCCGGTCTGGGCAATGGAGGAGGCACGGGCCGTGGGCGCAGTCGCTGCCTATCCCGCTTTCCATAACCCTACCGAGCCGTTCCGCTTTCTTGGTGCCGACCCCAATTCAGTGGGCTTGTTCGGAATCAATCAGCCGCCGTTGCATGCGGCAGAAGTCACGCCGGACGTTGTTCTCGTGCCACTCGTGGCGATCGACCCCGCCGGCACGCGCCTGGGGCGCGGCAAAGGTCACTATGATCGAGTGCTCACCCCTCTGAAGCGCAATGGCGCGCACCTGATCGGCGTGGGTTGGTCGTTTCAGATGATCGAGGAAATCCCGCCCGACCCGTGGGACGTTCCCCTGGATGCTTTTGCAAGCCCCGACGGCTTGATTAGGTTCGTTAAACGCTAACCTCACACGGCATTTACCTCCGTTTAACCCAGATCGATTAATCCGCTTCGGGTGGATCTCTATCCAGTGGACAAGTGGGGGCCAGAATGAACTTCAACCGTTTCAGTGCGGCGCTTCTTGCAAGTGCCAGTCTTTTCTCGTCGGGGGCCGCGCAGGCCGCGACTCAAGGCAATCTTGCCGCGACGTCGCAAGGCACCGTCCAGATCAGTGCATCGGTGGCGACGCGCGTGCAGATCACCGGGCTGAGCGACGTGACCTTCAGCAGCGTCGATCCGGGCACTGCAGCGTCGAACAACCAGAACGTCTGCGTGTGGAGCAACACCGCAACCAGGGGCTACAACATCACGGCGACCGGCAACGGCGCGTCCAGTGCTTTTACCCTGGCGAGTGCTTCGCTTCCTGTCGTGCCTTATTCCGTCGAATGGGCGGGCAGCAGCGGCCAGACCTCGGGTACCGCACTCACAAAGAGCACCGCACTGACCGGTCTTACCTCAACGGCGACCCGCGCGGGCTGCGCGTCGGGCCCGACCTCCAGCGCCAGCCTGATCGTGAAAATGGCGACTGCCGACCTGCAGAGCATGACGGCAGGCGCCAGCTACACCGGCACGCTGACACTCGTCGTCGCGCCAGAATAAGGACGTGCCGGCATGGTGGCCATCCCAACAGATGGCGCCAATTCGATCGACCGGGACTTCGGAGCTCGGCTGAGCTCACGGGGCCGCGGCCGTTGGATGGTGCGCCTCTCGGCGTTGCTTGCAACGGTAGCGGCCCTGTGCCCGGCTCCGGCCTACGCTCAGAAAGCGAAGATCGACGATCTCACCGATCTCAGCTTCGGGACTATCACCAACCTGACAAGCGACGCCCGGATGAGCGAGAGCATTTGCGTGTTCAGCCAGACGGACAATTATAACGTCCGTGCCACTGGCTCGGGCACAGGCGGTCTGTTCACCCTCAGCAACGGCGCGGCAACGCTCGCCTACGAAGTCCAGTGGAGCGCATCTTCCGGCCAAACGACCGGTACCATACTGTCGCCGAACAATGCGCTAACCGGTCAAACGAGCACCGCCAATAATCAGAACTGCAATCAGGGACCAACGGCAAGCCTGATCGTCGTCCTTCGTTCCGCCGCGCTTTCGAGCGCCACCGCCGGATCCTACACGGGCACACTGACGCTGGTCGTCGCCCCGGAATAATGATGCGCGGCACGACATCTCGGCTGCAACGGGCCTCGTGGGGTCTCGCTTGTTTACCATGTTTTGTCATGGGGATGGCGGCGCATGCAAACAACTCGTCGCAACAACCGGCAACCTTTGCAGTCGCAATGGAGGCCCCGTCCGGATTCGCGAACCTGGATGAACCGCGACCGGTGCTCGCCGACCTCTATTTCGGTGGCAAGAAGGTCGGCGACGTCGAACTGACCGTCCGGCCGGGCAAGGTTCGGTTCGATGATCCTGAGCAAGCCATATCATTGCTTCCAGGCATTCTCGACCCGCAGCAACTGTTGGCAGAGCTTGCGCGAGAATTGCCCGCCAACGCTGCCCTCATCTGCTCACCAATGAAAACGGACGAGTGTGGGCGCCTTTCCCCTGCGGTGGCCGGCATCATCTTCGACGAGGAACGTTTTCGGATCGACCTGTTCGTCAATCCTGGCCTTCTCGCACCCACGTCGCTGGTGCCCCAAGATTATCTGGAAGCGCCGTCCAAAGCTCCCTCAATGGTGAGTTCGGTCGGTCTCACCCTCTCCGGTTCGGGAGGGCGGACCAATTACAATATCCAGAACCGCACCCTGCTGGCGGCCGGCAACGCTAGAGTCCGCTCCGACAGTTCCTATGCGCGCGGCTACGGCTTGGTCGTCGACAATCTGGTCGCCGAGGTCGATGCGCGTAATCTTCGCTACTCGGCAGGAATGTTCTGGGCGCCAGGGATCGATCTCGTGGGGCAACCGCGTATCGTGGGTGCCGGAGTTGCGACGCAGTTCGACACACGGACGGACAAGGATCTGCTGGAAGGAACGCCGCTCTACTTGTTTCTCGACCGCGCAACCCGGGTCGACATCCTGGTCGACGGGCGCCTGCTCGACAGCCGCGCCTATGAAGCGGGCAACAACCTCATCGACACGACCGCGCTTCCGACCGGCGCCTACGCGCTGGTGCTGCGGATCCACGATACGGGCGGCCGGACACGGGAAGAGCGCCGCTTTTTCGCCCGCAACGCTCAGGTCGCTCCGCAAGGCAAGCCGATGCTGTTCGCTTATGCCGGGATGCTCGCCAACACGCGCCGTCATCGCCCGGTAAGCCCGTCCGGCACCTTTTACTACCAAGCGGGTGGAGCTTACCGGCTAAGCGCCGGCTTCGCGGTTGATGCTGCAGTCGTCGGAACGCAGCGGCGTTCGATGGTGCAGCTAGGCGGATATCACCTTGGCCGGACCGTCCGCATGAGGGCCGCTGCCCTACTCTCGACACGCGGCGACACCGGTGCCCTGATCCAGGCCAGCTCGACTGGCAGTGGGCCGTTGAGCCTCAACGTCGATCTCCGCCGGATTTCCAGCAAGGACAATAGACCGTTGATCCCCGTCCCCGCCTACGCCGACGGCTTCAGCGACGGGGTGCTGGATCGCACCCGGCTGGGAAGCGGCACCTACACGCAGGCGAGCGGAAGCATCGGGTACCGGATCGGCCAAGGCTATGTCGGCGTCACCGGCGCTTACCGCCACGATCGGGGCCGCCGGAGCGACTATTCGGTGGGCCCGAGCATCACCTTGCCCGTGGTGCAGCGCAGCGGGCTCCAGTTGGCGTTCCAGGCGGACGCCCAGCGTAGCCGGAGCAGCACCGCGGCCTATGTCGGCTTTCGCTTGAACGCCTTTGCGCATGGACGATCCCTCATCGGCAACGCCGGCTATGCCTCTCGCCGCCAGGATGGAGAGCGCGCCCAGCGGATGGTCGGAACGATTGCCGGCGAACTCTATCATCAGGCGGCGGACCGGAGCGAGTGGAACGCGACGGCAGCAGCCGAACGAACGGTCGAGGACACCAATGTTCGTGCCGGAGGTTCCCTCTACAGCCGCTTTGGCGTCTCCAAGGGGGATGTCCTTCATCGCTTTGGCGACACGGCGGGAACGCAATATGGCGTCAACATCCAGGCCGGGTTGGCACTGTCCGGGACCGGCGCGGCATTTGGTGGACGCGAGCTGATGCAAAGCGCGCTGATCGCCTCGGTCGCGGGCGATGCCAAAGATGCCGAGTTCGACCTGCTGATCAACAACATGCCCAAGGGGCGCCTGAGGGCCGGCCAGCAACTGCCCGTCTACTTGCCGGCTTATCGGCGGTACGACGTCCGCCTGCGGCCCGTGAGCGGCGCCAATGCAAGCTTCGACACGCAGGAACGATCGGTAACCCTGTTCCCCGGCACCGTCGCGGCGCTGCGCTGGTCCGTCGAAGAAATGGTAACGGTGTTCGGAAAGGTCGTGGATCAATCCGGCGCGCCCATCGCCGACGCCCGGGTCGAGACCCGGCACGGCATCGGCGAGAGCGACTCCGCCGGCTTTTTCCAGGTCGATCTGGCCAAGGGCGACGAGCTTTTGTTCACCCGTTCCGGCGGCGAGCGCTGCCGGGTCACTCCTTCGAACCTGCAACCCAAGGCCGGCTATGCCGCGCTCGGTAAGGTGATGTGCTGATGAAACGCTTATTCTTCTCCGCTCTCCTTTCTTCTGTCCTCACGCCATCCACGGCGCGGGCCGAGATCGTCGTCAGTCAACTGGTCGTGGAGCTGCAGCCGGGAAAGGTTGCGCGTCAGGATGTCGAGATATGGAACAACGACAAGGACCGTGCCTATGTAGCGATCGAACCGCACCGGATCGTCGATGCCGGACAACCGACCGAGCGTAGGGTCGAGGACCCCGATCCGGAAAAGCTGGGCTTACTCGTATCGCCCGCCCGTATGGTTTTGGAGCCGGGGCAGCATAAATTGCTACGGTTTGCGGACATCGTTCCACCGTCCGACCGCGAGCGAGTGTACCGGGTGACGATCAAGCCGGTGGTCGGCGACATAACGGCCAACCAGTCGGGGCTGAAGGTCCTAATCGGGTATGACGCGCTGGTGATGGTTCGCCCGGCGGTTGCGATCGAGAAGGTGACCGCCGAGCGTAGCGGGCCAAGGATCAACTGGCGCAACGAGGGCAACGTCAGTGCGGAGCTATCCGAAGGCCGGCAATGCTCTTCCGCTGGTCAAGGGTGCGTCGACCTGCCCGGAAAGAGGCTCTACCCCGGCGCAAGCTGGAGCGTCGAGCTGAAGAATGATGGCCCGGTTGAGTATGTGGTCCGGTCGCCAGGCGGGATCAGTAAAAGGAAGCTTTGAACCAGACGACTCCGAAGTGGACCCAAGTCCAAGGAGCTGAATACCGTCGCATCCGTAGCCAGTGGCACTTTTCTGGTGCAACCGGGTTGGATGCTGATGGTTACGCGCCTCTTAGCCATGATCTTCGTCGGCGTGATGCCCGCAACGGCGTCGGCGGAGGCGCGGCCGGGCGAGACGTCGAGTGCCACCATCACCATCCGCGCCAGCGTCGGCGTTCGGCTGACCGTTGAGCGTGCCGGGAACGACGCGGACCATGCACGCTGGTGCGTCCACTCCAACAGTCCCCTGCAGGCCTTCAGCGTGGCTCTTCAGAACGCAGACCGCGCGGAGTGGCGGGAATCCGACGCGTCACAAGCGGCAGTGCTGCGCCCGGGCGCGCCGCTCACCTTTCAGTCAGCGGCACGGCCGGGATGCGCTTCTGGTGAAGCTGCCGAGGTGTCGGTGAAACCCGCCGACGGAGCCCAGCCACCCTTGCTGATCGTCGCGCCGCTCTAGGCCGAACGGCGACGCTGCCTGCTTGGACGCCGGCTCCCGTTTGGACGCGCGGTGGGTTGGCGCGACAGGTTCTGGCGCTGACCGTGCCGCGGCGGGTTCTTGGCTGGGGCAGGAGCGGACACGACCCGGGACGCCTCCGACACGAAATTATCCGGAAGCGGCGCGATCGCGATCTTCTGCCTGGTCAGCTTTTCGATGTCCTTGAGGTACGGACGCTCGTCCTCGGCGCAGTACGCGATCGCGATGCCGTCGGCACCCGCGCGCGCCGTGCGGCCGATGCGGTGGACATATTGCTCCGGCACGTTTGGCAGCTCGAAGTTGATGACATGGCTGACGCCCGGAATGTCGATCCCGCGGGCGGCGATATCAGTGGCGACGAGCACGCGGATTTCGCAGGCGCGGAAGGCGGCCAACGCCGCTTCGCGCTGGGGCTGGCTCTTGTTGCCGTGAATGGCGACCGCCTGGATCCCGTTGGCGCCAAGTGCCCGAACCACCTTGTCGGCGCCACGCTTGGTTCGGGTGAAAATCAGCACGCGATCCATGTTGCCACGCTCGGAAAAGCCCGTGCGGAGCATCATCGTCAAAAGCGCCTGCTTCTCACCGTTCTGCAAGAAGCTGACATATTGATCGACGCGCTCCGCGGTTGTGGCTTCCGGAGCGACCTTGACCTCTTGCGGCTTGGTCAGGAACCGCTCGGCGATCTTGCGGATGGCCGGCGGCATGGTGGCCGAGAAGAACAAAGTCTGGCGCTGCGCCGGCACCATCTTGGCAATGCTGTTCAGTGCGTGGATGAAGCCCAGGTCCAGCATCTGGTCGGCCTCGTCTAGGACTAGGATTTCCACCTCGCGCAGCGACAGGAAGCGCTGATCGACCAGATCGAGCAAGCGCCCCGGCGTCGCGACGAGAATGTCGACGCCACGCTCCAGCGCCTTGCGCTGCTTGCCAATTGGAACGCCGCCAAACGCGGTCGTCGCCGACAAGTTGGAAAAGCGGCTGTAAGCTCGCGCACTCTCCGCGATCTGTGACGCAAGCTCGCGGGTCGGCGCAAGCACCAGCATCCGGCAGGTCGCCGGCCGCGGAACGCGGCGCTTCTCGACCAGCGCATCGATCGACGGCAGCATGAATGCCGCAGTCTTGCCGGTGCCGGTCTGGGCGATGCCCAGCAGGTCGTGACCACCTAGGACGATCGGGATCGCCTGCAGCTGGATTGGCGTGGCTTCCGTGTAATTCTTGGACGCAAGCGCACGAAGAACGGGCTGAGAAAGCCCGAGGTATTGAAATGACATTGATAAACTCACTCATGAGCGATGCCGCCAGCATCAACATGCCGGCGTCACAGCGGGGTCTGAACAACCCGCGTGAAAAGGGAGGCTCTTGGAAAATCGTTCGACGCGGAGCTGCGGCTAAAGGCCGGTTCACGCCACCTTTGGGCGTCGAGCAGGAGCGATATGGTCCAAGAGCAACTGTAAGTCAATGAACCAGTGCTTCCCCGGGTGTCTGTCCGGCGCTTCAGGTGCAAAGAACGCAATCACGATGAACCGCTTAATCCATTGAATTTGCGCGCCTACGCGGCATATTGTGCAGTGCAGCAAACACAGGCTGTAGCAGTTCTGGAGTTTGCACCGATGCGAAACCTCAACGACACCGTGGCTCGACTTACCCGCATGAAGCGGCTTGGCGGCCTCCAGGGCACCGATGTGCCGCATCATTTGTCGCGGCTTCCGAAGTTCGGCTCCAACCCGGGCAATCTAAGGGCGTGGGAGTATGTCCCGGCTGATCTTCCCAGTGGGGCGCCGCTCGTTGTAGTCCTTCATGGCTGCACGCAGACCGCAGGCGCCTATGACGAAAGCGCCGGATGGTCGCGGCTGGCGGACCGCTTCGGCTTTGCGCTTCTTTATCCTGAGCAGAAGCAGGCCAATAATCCGAACCTATGCTTCAACTGGTTCCTTCAGGGAGACGCCACGAGGGGTCATGGCGAAGCCCTATCCATTCGCAACATGGTCGAGACCATGATCGCCCGGCACCGCCTGGATTCAGCCCGCATCTATGTGACCGGGCTGTCGGCCGGCGGCGCCATGGCGGCCGTCGTGCTCGCGACCTACCCGGACCTGTTCGCGGCCGGCGCGGTGATCGCGGGCCTGCCCTACGGCGTTGCGACCAACGTTCCCCAAGCCTTCGACCTGATGCGCGGTCACGACCTTCCGAGCGGCGATAAGCTATCCGCAATCGCCCGTGCCGCCGGCGGCAACGCGGCCCCGGTGCCGCGACTCTCCGTGTGGCACGGGACTGCCGACCACACGGTGGCCCCGGCGAACGCCGACGCCTTGATCGAACAATGGAAAGGGTTGCATCATCTGGCCGGCCCTGGAGAGACCAAGACTATCGGCAGCCATCGGCGCCGACGCTGGCGCGATGCCGATGGTCGGCTTGTCATCGAGGAGTATCTCATCGGTGGCCTTGGTCACGGGACGCCCTTGGATCCATCGGATGCTAGCCTTTCAGAGCGGTCTGGCCCGCACATGCTCGATGCCGGAATTTCCTCGACATATCTGATCAGCGAGTTCTGGGGCATTGTGCCGAAGCGCCGCAAGGCCGATCGTTCCTCGCATGCACCGACAACGCCCTCGCCCGACGCCGATCATCAAAGGAACGACCTGGGCGACTTCATCGAAGGAACGATCGAGGGTGCGCTGAGAACTGCCGGGCTGATCCGATGATGCGGTTGGCGGATATTCCCAACCTGTTCGCATGATCCGCTAACGTTGTCGCCCGCTGCCCAAGGGCACCTGCAAGAAAAAACCTTTGATTGCAGTGCATTAGCAAATTGGCACGACGCTTGCTTAATCCTTTGCATCGAACTCGGGCCGGTTGGCCGCACCTAAAAGGGAATAACAGATGCAAAGCCAGAACCTCATTCTCCGCAACGACACCGTTCTGGGCGTCTGCGAGGCGATTGGCCGTGATTTCGGCTTCCATCCCAACTGGCTCCGCCTCGCGCTTTCCGGCGGATTCTTCTTCAACCCCGTCGGGGTTGCGGCAATCTACCTTGCATTGGGCGTTCCGGTTGCAGTGTCGCGCTGGATCTATCCGGTGCGTTCCTCGCAAGATTTGAACAGCCTCGCTCCGCGCGCTCCGGAAGCTCCTGAAGCGCCGCAGGCTCCTTCGGCTCCCTTGCCGCCGGTCGCGCCAGAAGCTCTGGAGGTCCAGGTTCCCCTAGCGGCCTAGGTTGATTCCGCCCCGCGCTCCGGCATTTACCTATCTGACCAAGAGCCTAAGACGGCATAAACCTCGTCTTTACGGTCACGCTTTAGAAAGTGACGGCAGTGAATGCCGGCACGAAACGGAAGCGAGGGACAGGGAATGGCGCTAAACCGGTCAGCAGACCGTCCGCAACTCAGCATTGCGGAGGCCCAGCTTGCCCGTGTGCACAATGACGGCTGCGCGCGTCACCCGCACCTATCCTTCCTCTTGGAAGCGTCGGGCCCCAACCTGGCGCGCGATCTGTCCGATGCCGTCCATCTGATGTGCAGCCTTCACGGCCGTCATCCCGGCATGTTCGACCTGGCGCTGCAACGCGAGTCTGCCGGCCCGCTGCAATCCTGGCTGGGCCGTGCCGCCGACGCTTTCGAGCGGGAGCGCAACTATCTGGTGCGGCTGACTGCTTCGGTCGGGCCGGTTCCAAGCACCCCAGGCGCCGCCGAAACGGAAAGCAGCATGGCCGGGCAGCGGCGGGCGTTGGAGACGCTGGCGATGTCGGAGCGGCCGGGCTGCGCGCTTGGAGCAGCGACCGCAATGGTCGGCGACTGGTGGCCGATCCGTCGCTTGCTCGACCGGGCTGCGGCACGTGCCGGGGTCGATTGTCCGCCGCCGTCCATGCCCGACGAAGGGTCGGTGCGCCAAGTCATTGCCGATTGCATCGACACGGCTGCAGCGCAGCGAGCCGTTAGCTTCGGGGCCGAGCAGCTGCTTTTGCAGCATCGCGCCTTGTTCGACCTGCTTGAAGCGCGCGCCAGTGCCCGCGGCGACTTCTAGCTCTTATCAGTAGAGGCGATAACGGCGGCTCTCGTCCGCCCAGGCCTCCTCATCGGCCGATGCCGCCTGCTCCAGGTCCCCAGCGACGGATGTGATGTCGTCCACCCACTCGCGCAGCAGCGGTGAGCCGTTGATCACGTCGATCGCCAGCTTTCCGAACTCATATTCGTACGGGAAATCGCGCCACAAAGAATAGTTGGGGCACAGGTTACGGATGGCCTTGAAGGCTGCCGTCTGCAGGCGCCAGGGCTTGAACGTCTGATGGTCGTACCAGCCACCTTCCGCATGGATATGCAATCCTGCACATAGTTGCCCAACATGCTTGTGGAAGGTGGGTTCGAAATGGACCTCGCGAAGCTTGCAGCCTTCCAGCCATTGCGGGGCGATGCGGCCCATTTCCTTCAGTACCGCGTGAGGATCAATGTCGGGAGCGCCGAACAGTTCGAGCGGCCGGGTGGTGCCCCTGCCTTCGCTCAGCGTCGTGCCCTCCAGCATGACCGTGCCTGCGTAGGCGCGTGCCATGTTGAGATTGGCGGCGTTCGGGCTTGGATTGATCCACACACGATTCTCGGGCCAGCCGAAGCCGGGCCCGTGCTCGGGTGTCCAACCCTGCATCTCGATGACCCGATAGTCGACGTCGAGCCGGAAGTGATCGACGAACCAGCGGCCGAGCTCGCCCAGGGTGAGGCCGTGCCTCATGGGGATCGGTCCGGCGCCGACGAAGCTTTCCCAGCCCTCGTGAAGGGTGAAACCCTCGATTGGCCGTCCTGCCGGATTGGGTCGGTCTAGCACCCACACGCCCTTGCCATGCACGGCTGCCGCTTCAAGGATGTAGAGCAGGGTCGTGATGAAGGTGTAGATGCGGCAGCCGAGGTCCTGCAGATCGATGAGGATGACGTCGAACGTCTCCATCGACTCCCCGGTTGGTCGGCGGACCTCGCCGTAGAGGCTGAATACCGGAATGTTGTGCAGCGGGTCGGTGAAATCCTCGGACTCCACCATATTGTCTTGCTTGTCGCCCCGAAGCCCGTGTTGCGGGCCGAACGCTGCGCTGAGGTTCACGCCCGCTGCCGCGAGCGCGTCCAGACTATGGGTCAGATCCCGGGTAACCGACGCAGGGTGCGCGAGGAGAGCGACGCGCTTGCCCTCCAGGGGACGGCGAAGTTCCGGCTCGGCAAGCAGCCGGTCGATTCCGAACAGGGTCATGTCGGCTGTCTAGGCGAGCCGCGCCATGAAGCAACCGGGGTTGTGGAAGTCCGGCTGAGGCGATGGATGCGCCAGCGCCCAATAGGACTTGGTGCCGTCCCCTTCTTCGAGCACGACGGAAAGGCCCAATTCCCAGTTGATGTCGGCATTGAGGGTGATGGTGGCCCCCAACGCCCACCAGGTGAGATTGTCCTCCACCCGGATGTACGGGGGATTATCGACCTCGGCATTGGTCATTCCAGTGCGATAGCCGGAGAAGGCGTAGGACGCCCACTTGGCTGAAGGGGCGAAGTTCCATTCCGCATACGCGTCCTCGCCAAGCGGCCGGACAAATGCTTCGCAGCACGTGGTGCGCCACAACTCGTCGGCTCGCTCGGGCTCGCCTGGCTCTGCGATCAGGAAGCGGCTCGCAGGCGCTCCGATACCGAACCAGATGTTAGTGGTCGCCACAGCCGCCAGAGAGGCGGCATGGTCGACGCTTGCCCAGACCTTGAATGGTGCACCGGAAGGCGGCGTGGCGGGATGCGGGATCAGGTTGAGCTGCAGCATTGGACCACCACTCCGGACGGTTGAGGGAATGACTTGCGGCGTCTAATCGCCTTGGCCGACATGACTTACACTTCTTCGCTTCTACGCCTGCTCGACGAGCGCGGCTATATTCACCAGGTGACCGATCCGGCGGCGCTCGACGCCCTTGCAGGCAAGGAAATCGTCACCGGTTATATCGGCTTTGACCCGACGGCGCCGAGCCTCCATGTCGGCAGCCTGGTGCAGATCATGCTGCTTCGCCGGCTTCAGCAATCCGGGCACAAGCCGATCGTTTTGATGGGCGGCGGCACGGGCAAGATCGGCGATCCGAGCTTCAAGGACGAGGCCCGCAAGCTTACCAACGACGATACGATCAAGGCCAATGTCACCTCAATCAAGCGGGTGTTCAGCCGCTTCCTGACCTTCGGCGACGGGCCGACCGACGCAATCATGCTCGACAATGCAGAATGGCTCGATCGACTCGAATATATCCCATTCCTCCGGGACATCGGCCAGCATTTCTCCGTCAACCGGATGCTGAGCTTTGACAGCGTCAAGCTGCGCCTCGACCGCGAGCAGTCGCTGAGCTTTCTCGAGTTCAACTATATGATCCTCCAGGCCTATGACTTCTTGGAGCTTTCCCGCCGCGCAAACTGCCGGCTGCAGATGGGCGGGTCGGATCAGTGGGGCAACATCATCAACGGCGTCGAGCTGTCGCGCCGGGTGGACGGGACTGAGGTCTACGGCGTCACCACGCCGCTGATCACCACCGCGGACGGCGGCAAGATGGGCAAGACGATGAATGGCGCCGTCTGGCTGAACGAGGACCAGCTGCCCGCCTACGATTACTGGCAGTTCTGGCGGAACACGGCGGACGCCGATGTGGGCCGCTTTCTGCGGCTGTTCACCGATCTGCCGCTGAACGAGGTAGCTCGGTTGGAGGCGCTGCAAGGGGCCGAGATCAACAGCGCCAAGGTCGTGCTTGCAACCGAGGCGACGGCGATGCTCCATGGTCGCGATGCGGCGCAAGCGGCGCAGGAAACGGCGCGCACGACGTTTGAGCAGGGCGGCGCAGGTGAGGATTTGCCGAGCGTGGCGCTAAGCGAAGGGATGACCGTCGTTCAGGCTCTGACGGCGCTGGGCTTTGCAGGCTCGAACAAGGAAGCGCGGCGCAAGGTCGATGAAGGGGCGGTGCGTTTCAACGATGAGGTCGTCACCGACCCTGCGAGAACGATGGGCGAAGGCAAGATCAGCCTCGGCCGCAAGAAACACGGCCTGCTGACCCGCTAACTTCGGCGAACCAGCAACACACCCGCGACGACCAGGACGGCACCCGCCACCCGGCCGAAATTGATCGGCGCCCTCGCGAGCCCGAGCGCGCCATAATGATCGAGCAACAGCGCCATGGTGATCTGCCCGGCGATCGCGATGGTCAGCAGGGCGGCGAGGCCGATCTTGGGCGCGGCGAAGGCGGCGGCCGCAACATAGACCGCGCCGTATAGTCCGCCGAACCAGGCATAGGTCGGCAGCCCCGCAAAGGAGGTCGGCGCCGGGCGAGTGCCACTGCCCAGCCAGACGGCCAGCAGCGCTGCCGTGCCCACCGCGAAGGACACGAGCGCGGCAAGCACCGGCGATCCGCCAGCCTTGGCGATCATCGAATTCGTCGGCGCCTGGACGGCGACCAGGCCACCCGCAACGAACATCAGCACGATGGGGAAAAACGTGGCGAGCGGCATGATCAATCCTTATCCCGAGCGGATGAGTGCGATCGCCTGATCACGCTCGAACAGGTAAAGGCAAGTCCTTGCCGCCTCGCCGCGCGGCCCGGACAGGCCGCCGTCCCGGTCCAGCAGCAGCCGTGCGTCCGATTGGGCGATTGGCGCCAGTTCGGCGACGTCCTCGGCAGTGGCGACCCGGAACGCCTCGTCGCCCGACTGGCGGGTACCAAGGATTTCGCCGGGACCGCGCAGGCGAAGGTCTTCTTCAGCAATGCGGAAACCGTCATTGCTCTCGCGCATCAGTGCCAAACGGGCGCGGCCCGTCCCGCTGAGTTGCTGTCCCCGGATCAACAGGCAGACGCTCTTCCCCTCCCCCCGCCCTACCCGCCCCCGAAGCTGGTGTAGCTGGGCCAGCCCGAAGCGCTCCGCGCCTTCGACGATCATCAAGGTCGCGTTGGGCACATCGACGCCGACTTCGATCACGGTGGTCGCCACAAGCACGGACAAGCGGTTGGCGGCAAACTCCGCCATCACCACATCTTTCTCCGGCCCCTTCATGCGCCCATGCACCAGCCCAATGCGATCGCCGAACCGCGACTTCAGCAACCGTGCCCGCTCCTCCGCGGCAGCCGCGTCGCTCTTCTCGCTTTCTTCCACAAGCGGGCACACCCAATAAGCCTGCCCACCCGCGTCGATGTGCCGCCCGAGTCCGTCGATCACGTCGCCCAGCCGTTCCTCGCTGATCACACGAGTCTCGTTCGGCGAACGGCCCGGCGGCATTTCGTCAATGCGGCTGACGTCCATCTCGCCATATTGGGTGAGCGTCAGCGTGCGCGGAATCGGCGTCGCTGTCATCACCAGCAGGTGCGGCGGCCGCTCGGCCTTGGAAGCGAGGAGCAGGCGCTGAGACACGCCGAAACGGTGCTGCTCGTCTATAATGGCAAGCCCGAGGTTCCGGTAGGCGACCTTTTCCTGGAAAATGGCGTGGGTGCCAACGAGGATGTCCACAGAGCCGTCGGCAAGTCCCATCAGAACGCTGTCCCGCGCCCGTCCTTTCTCGCGGCCAGTGAGAATGGCGACGCGCACGCCGATGCTGTCGAGCTGCTTCAACAAGGTCGCATGATGCTGCCGCGCCAATATCTCGGTCGGCGCGAGAAAGGCGGCCTGCGCCCCGCTCTCCACCGCCGTTAGCATCGCCAGCAGGGCGACCAGGGTTTTGCCCGAGCCCACATCGCCCTGCACCAGCCGAAGCATGGGAGTCTCCTGCGCCATGTCGCCCCGAATTTCCTCGGAGACCCGCTGCTGGGCGCCGGTGAGCGCATAGGGTAACTTGAGGCGACCGATCAGTTCGCCCGTCCCCGCCAACGGCAGGCCCCGCTTCCGCCGCGAAGATTGCCGCAGAAGCATCAGGGCCAACTGGTTGGCGAAGACTTCGTCATAGGCGAGGCGGCGGCGCGAGAAAGCGGCGGGATCGCGGTGCGCCTCGGCCAGCGACTGGCGCCAGGCCGACCAGCCTTCGCGCTGCAGCAGCCCCGGCTCGATCCACTCGGGCAGCGCCGGGGCACGCTCCAGGGACGCTGCGGTAAGCTCGCCCGTGCGCCGGTTCGTCAGCCCTTCGGTCAGCGGATAGACCGGCTCCCGCAGCGGCAACGCTTCGGCCTTATCCGGCTCCGCGACGTCGGGATGAATGATCTGCCATTCGTCGCCATAGGCCTCGAGCTTGCCCGAGACGATGCGCTTCTCGCCCAGCGGAAGTTGCTTCTTCGCCCAGCCGGGATTGTTGAAATAGACGAGCGTGATCGTGTTGCCATCGGCATCCGAGGCAGGCACCCGCGTCGGTCCGCGCCCGGAGCGAGGTTGGCGGAAGTCGAAGGGCGTTACCTCCAGGATGACCATCCGTCCAAGCAACGCCCCGCTGGCGGCAGGGGCGGCGATCCGCTCGATCACGCCCGTCGGCAGGTGGAAGAGCAAGTCGATTGTCCGCGTCAGCTTCAGCCGCGCCAGCGCCTTGGCGAGTTGCGGTCCCACGCCCTTCAGCGATTCCACCTCGGCAAACAGGGGATTGAGGATCTCGGGGCGCATGCACCTCAATCATTGCGAGGAACGCAGTGACGAAGCAATCCATCCGCTGCTGGATAGCCGCGCTAAGCTCGCAATGACCAACGAATGCCGTTAAACCGCCCCCATGCTGACCGACCCGGACCTCAAGCGCCTGCACTGGCGCGCGCATCATCGCGGCACGAAGGAAGCCGACATCATGGTCGGGGGTATTTCGACGCTCATTGCGAGAGCTGGTCCGAGAAGGAGCGCACGCTGTTCGCCCGGCTGTTGGAAGAGCAGGACGTCGACATCATGGCCTGGGCGCTCGGCAAGGGCGATCCGCCCGCCATCTATGCCCCCTGCTGCCGGGCTTACGGGCGTTGGACTACATCAAGGTTGCCAAGTGAAACTCTGACCCTATTTCGCCGTTCGGGTTGAGCGGCTTTGTCCGCGCCTGTGCCTGTTTCCGGGCGTGTTTCTCCTAAATGGTGGTTGGTGGCTGATCTCCAGAAAATTCTGAACGCCAAGTCGGCGCTGACCCTATCGGGCGTGCCGGCCGGCTATCTTCCCTGGCTCGCAACCGATCTGGCGCGCGCCGCGCATGGTTCCGGTAAGGGCCGCGCGGTCGTCATCGCTGCCGACGAGAGCGCCATGCGGAGCCTTGCCGACGCGGCGCCCCTGTTCGCGCCGGAGGTGGAGGTGCTGACCTTCCCCGCCTGGGACTGCTTACCTTATGACCGCGCCTCGCCCGCCCTTCGCGTGATGGCCGAGCGACTCGCAACCTTGAGCGCCCTCCAGCGCAAGGCGGACGGCCCGCAGCTGCTGATCGCCACCGCTAACGCCGCCAATCAGCGCGTGCTGACGCCGTTTCGTGTTCGCCAGCTTACCCGCCGGATTGCCGAGGGAGAGCGGCTGGAGCGCGAGGCGCTGATCAGCCTGCTTAACGACCTCGGCTACCAGCGGGCAGACGCCGTGGCGGAGGCTGGGGAATATGCCGTGCGCGGGTCGCTGATCGACCTTTTCCCCGCCGGTGAGTCCGATGCCCTGCGCCTGGATTTCTTCGGGGACGAGGTAGAGAGCCTGCGCCGCTTCGATCCGTCGGATCAGCGCTCGACCGACCGCGCCCAGGCCTTCACCCTGATGCCCGCGTCCGAAGCCCTGTTGGACGAGGCGAGCATCAAGCGCTTCCGCTCCCGCTATCGCGAGACGTTCGGCGCGCAGGCAACCGAGGATCCGCTGTATCAGTCATTGTCCGAAGGCCGGCGCATGGCCGGCATGGAGCATTGGCTGCCACTGCTCGAGGACAAGCTCTCGACCTTCTTCGAGCATCTGGGCGACAAGGACATCATCGTCCGCGACGGCGGCGCTGACGGGGCGCTGAAGGCGCGCCGCGAGTCGATCCAGGACTATTTCGATAATCGTACTCGCGCGATGACCAGCGACGCGGGCAGTTATCGGCCTCTCAAGCCGTCGGCACTCTACCTTTCCACGGACGAGTGGACTGGCGAGGCCGCGGAGCGCCGCATCCATCTCGCCTCCCCCTTTCCCGAGCCGGAGTCCGAGCGGAGCATCGCGTTCGACGTCCAGCCCGCCCGCGACTTCGGACCGGAGCGCGCCCAGCAGGCGAACGTCTACGAAGCCGTCGCCAAGCACATCGCCAAGCTCCGCAAGGATGGACGCAAGGTCGTGCTGGCCAGCTACACCCGCGGCGCGCGCGAGCGGCTTGCGGGGCTTCTCGACGACCATGACGTCAAGTCGCTGAAGCCCGTCGACGGGTGGCAGGAGGCGCTGGGCACTAAGACCGGCACGGCGCTGATCGTCCTGCCGCTGGAGCATGGTTTCACCACGCCGGATGTGGCGGTGCTGACCGAGCAGGACATGCTCGGCGACCGGCTCGTCCGCCGCCGCAAGAAGCGCAAGGGTGCCGCCGCCTTCCTTCAGGAGCTGGCGACGCTCACCCCGGGCGACCTCGTCGTCCATGCCGACCACGGAATCGGCCGCTACGAGGGGCTGACCCAGATCCCCGTTAGCAAAGTGCCGCACGACTGCGTCGCGCTCGAATATGCGGGCGGCAACAAGCTCTATGTTCCGGTCGAGAACATCGAGCTTCTGACCCGCTACGGCAGCGAGAGCGAGGGCGTGGCGCTCGACCGGCTCGGCGGCGAGGCCTGGCAGCGCCGCAAGTCGAAGATGAAGGAGCGGATCCGCGAGATTGCGGGCGAGCTCATCAAGACCGCGGCCCTGCGTGCTACCCGCCCCGCCCCCGCGGCCGAGCGCGACTCAGCCTATCCGCAGTTCGTCAATGGCTTCCCTTATGAGGAGACGGACGACCAGGAACGCGCGATCGAGGACGTGCTCGCGGACCTGGAAGCTGGCAAGCCGATGGACCGTCTGGTCTGCGGCGACGTCGGCTTCGGGAAGACGGAGGTCGCGCTCCGGGCCGCCTTCGTCATGGCGATGTCGGGCAAGCAGGTGGCGATGATCGCGCCGACGACCCTGCTCGCCCGCCAGCATTACACCAACTTTGTCGAACGCTTTCGCGGCTTTCCGATGAACATCGGCCGCCTGTCACGGCTGGTGACGCCAACGGAGTCCAAGAAGACCAAGGAAGGCCTGGCGGACGGAAGCGTCGACATAGTCATCGGTACCCACGCACTTCTTGCCAAGGGACTCGAGTTCAAGCGGTTGGGCCTCGTCATCGTCGATGAGGAGCAGCGCTTCGGAGTCACTCACAAGGAAAAGCTGAAGGCGCTGAAGGCAGACGTCCACGTCCTCACCCTTACCGCCACCCCGATCCCACGCACGCTGCAGATGGCCATGTCCGGCCTTCGCGAGCTCAGCGTCATCCAGACCCCGCCAGTCGACCGGCTAGCGGTGCGCACCTACGTGACCCCGTGGGATCCGGTGGTGGTCCGCGAAGCGCTGCTGCGCGAACATTATCGCGGCGGACAGAGCTTCTTCGTCGTTCCGCGCGTCGCCGACTTGCCCGACATCGAGGAGTGGCTGCGCGAGGAAGTGCCGGAGGTGAAGGCGGTCGCCGCCCACGGCCAGATGAGCGCAACCGAGGT
The DNA here is from genome assembly GCF_011300455.1 of Sphingomonas piscis. Lineage (NCBI taxonomy): Bacteria > Pseudomonadati > Pseudomonadota > Alphaproteobacteria > Sphingomonadales > Sphingomonadaceae > Sphingomonas > Sphingomonas piscis. The sequence goes on along the minus strand of NZ_CP049869.1, from coordinate 2,587,847 downwards.
GGAGGAGCGCATGAGCGCCTTCTACGACCGCAAGTATGACGTGCTGCTGTCGACCACCATTGTCGAGAGCGGCCTGGACATTCCGAGTGCCAACACGCTCATTATCCACCGCGCCGATCGCTTCGGGCTTGCCCAGCTCTACCAGCTCCGCGGACGCGTCGGTCGATCGAAGACGCGCGCCTACGCCTACATGACAACGGCCGCGGACCGGCAGATTACGGAAACGGCGGAGAAGCGCCTGCAGGTGCTTGCCAACCTCGACAGCCTCGGCGCGGGATTCCAGCTCGCCAGCCACGATCTCGACATTCGCGGCGCCGGCAACCTGCTCGGCGACGAGCAGTCGGGCCACATCAAGGAGGTTGGATTCGAACTTTACCAGTCGATGCTGGAGGATGCGATCGTCGAGGTGAAAGCCGGCGGTTCGGCGCGGCAGGAGGATTTTTCACCGCAGATCAGCGTAGACGCACCGATCCTCATTCCAGAGACGTATGTCCCCGACCTCGATTTGCGGATGGGCCTCTACCGCCGCCTCGGCGAGCTGGAGGACCGCCAAGCGGTGGACGAGTTCGCAGCCGAGATGATCGACCGCTTCGGCGCGCTGCCGGAGGAAACCGGCAACCTCCTCAAAATCGTCGAGACCAAGCTCCATTGCCGCCAGGCTTGCGTTGCCAAGCTCGACGTCGGCCCAAAGGGCGCAGTCGTCAGCTTCGCCGACAGCGGCTTCCCGGACTTGCCTGGCCTGCTGGCGTACGTCGACCGGCTGAAGGGCACGGCCAAGCTCCGGCCCGACAGCAAGATGGTCGTGGCACGCGATTGGGACTCGCCGGATGCGCGGCTTAACGGCGCGCTTCAGCTGGCGCGCGGCCTGTCCCGGGTCGCACTCGCCGGCGAGGCGGCAAAGAAAGCGGCCTAGTTCGCGAGGAAACCGCGCAGCTCGTACTCGTCGAGCGCGCCCGCGGCGAGAAAGCCCTGGTAATGGTCGCAGCCCCATTCGGCGAGAAGGTGCAGCTGCGCTTCGTCCTCGACGCCCTCGACCAGCACCTGCAGGCCAAGGTCGTGCGCAAGGCGGATCATCGCCTTCATGACGATCTGGTCGCGCTCGCCATGAACAATGTTCGACACGAGGACACGGTCGATCTTCACGACATCGAGCGGTAGCCGGATGAGGTACGCAAGCGATGCATAGCCCGTTCCGAAATCATCGACTGCGATTCGAACTCCCACTTCGCGCAATGCAGCGAGCTTGCCGGCGACCAGCTGGTGATCGTCGAGCAGCGCACTCTCGGTCAGCTCCAGCGTTACCCGTCGCGGATTGACCCCAGCCTCCTCCATCTCGTCCATCAGCCACTGCTCATAGCCGGGGCGGCAAATGTCCTGTGGCAGGAGGTTGATGGAGAGCCCAAGTCCCTTGAGCGGGCCCTCCCAAGTCGCTGCGGCGCGAAGTGCCTTGCGCTGCATCAGGCGCGACAGGCGCTCGGTCAGACCGCTCGCATGCGCTCGTGCGAACAACCGGTCGGCGCTGGGCTCAACGCCCCAGCGGGCAAGTGCCTCGACGCTCTTGATGGTGCCGTCCGCAAGCGCGACCTGCGGTTGATAGTGGACCTGCACGCCCTGTCGCGCGATGACCTCTTCGAGCAAGAGGTCGCGCCGAAGCGCTCCGGACGGTTGATCGGAGATGCGTTTGCCCCAACGAAGGGCTTCGGTAATCTTGGTCATGGCGCAGCTACGGCGAGACTTCGGCGTGGCGAAACCCTCCAATTCGGGGCGGCTCGAAACGGGACAGTGACGCCGCCTCGCTGTCGCTCTATGAAGCCGTCCCGAACTTGCCTCAGGAGCGCAGGCCAGCATGGACACGGATCGCGGGGCAATCAGGCGAGCCCGCATTGGGCTCCTTTCCTCGCACACGCAGGCGGCCAAGGCGGCGGAGCGGGAGCTTCGCGAGCTTTACGAATGGGCCGGCGACGAAGACACGGACACGATCGTCGCCCTTGGCGGTGACGGCTTCATGCTGCAGACCCTTCACGCCATGCTCGAAGGCGGTGTCAGCCGGCCCGTATTCGGGATGAACAAGGGCACGGTAGGTTTCCTGATGAATGAATGGCGGACCGAAGATTTCATCGCCCGGATCGCTGCCGCCAAACCCGTCCGTGTCGCTCCGCTGGAGATGCGTGCAACGACGGTGAGCGGCAGCAGCTTCACCCATGCGGCCATCAACGAAGTTTCGCTGCTCCGTGAGACTCGGCAGACAGCGAAGATCGAGATCTCGGTGAACGGCCGCGTGGTGCTGCCGGAATTAGCCTGCGACGGCGTGCTGGTCGCAACGCCGGCCGGCTCGACCGCCTACAACCTGTCGGCGCGTGGCCCGATTCTTCCGCTGGCCGCCAAGATGCTGGCCCTAACCCCGATCAGCCCATTCCGCCCGCGGCGCTGGAACGGCGCGATCCTGCCCGACGACACGGAGATCCGCTTCCGGGTACTAGAGGGCGAGAACAGGCCAGTGTCGGCCGTTGCCGACCAATATGAGGTGCGCGACGTCGCCGAGGTCAACGTTCGTCTCGACCGCAGCCGGGCGCTGACCTTGTTGTTCGATCCCGACCATGCCCTCGATGAGCGGATCGCGATGGAGCAGTTCGCGACTTAGAGGCTTGCGAATTGCAGCGCCCTTTGTCATAGGCGCGTTCGTCCGATGAGGACCGCTCCCCGATAGCTCAGCGGTAGAGTAGGTGACTGTTAATCACTTGGTCGTTGGTTCGAATCCAACTCGGGGAGCCAGTATCTAGAATGCACCGGAACGAACGAAGCGGCCGAGCTTGCGCTCAGCCGCCCCGGCGAGGTGCGTTCGTGTATCGCTAAAGACCACCCCGCGCCTTTACCGACCACAGCCTTGCGTCATGCTCCAGCGTCGGTTCGGCGCTTCGTCCCGAAGCGGGACGATCAGCCCTCGATTGCCGCCATCAGGCTGGCATTTCCGCCGGCCGCCGTCGTGTCGATGCAGGTGACCCGCTCAGTCGCGAAGCGGGCGACATAATGTGGGCCACCTGCCTTCGGGCCGGTGCCGGATAGGCCTTCACCCCCGAACGGCTGGCTTTCGACCACGGCGCCGATCTGGTTGCGATTGACGTAGAAGTTGCCCACCCGCGCGCGCTGCTCGACGAAATCACGGGTGGTGTCGATCCGACTCTGAAGACCCAGCGTCAGCCCGTACCCAGTCGCGTTGATGTCATCGATCACCTGGGCCAGCGCATCGGCCTTGAATCGCACGACGTGCAGGATCGGTCCGAAGTTCTCGCGGTTAAGCTGCTTCAGCGAGCTGATCTCGTACATGGCCGGCGCAACGAAGCAGGCGTCGGCGGTTGCCTGTGGAAGCTCCAGCCGGCAGAGGCGCTTGGCATTAGCGTCAAGCCAGTCGAGATGCTCCTCGAGCGCCTGCTTCGCCTCTTCGTCGATGACGGGTCCCACGTCGGTGCGGAGATCGGCCGGATCGCCGATCGTGAGGGCCTTCATGGCTCCGGCGATCATGTCTATGATGGTGTCCGCCACATCCTCCTGCACGAACAGGACCCGAAGTGCTGAGCAGCGCTGGCCAGCGCTCTGAAAGGCGGAGGAGACGACGTCGCGAGTGACCTGCTCCGGAAGCGCAGAGCTGTCGACGATCATGGCGTTCTGCCCACCGGTTTCTGCGATGAACGGCACGATCGGCCCGTCGCGTTCCGCCAAGCTCCGGTTGATGAGGCGCGACACCTCGGTCGAGCCGGTGAAAGCCACACCGGCGATCAACGGATGCGCGGTCAAGGCGGCACCAACGCTACCATCGCCAAATGCGAGTTGCACCACATCCTGCGGAACTCCCGCCTCGTGCATCAACTTTATCGCGAGGTCGCCAATCAGCGGCGTCTGCTCGGCTGGCTTGGCGATGACACTGTTGCCGGCCGCGAGGGCGGCCGCGACCGGCCCGGTGAAGATCGCCAGCGGGAAATTCCAGGGCGAGATGCAGACAAATGCACCGCGCCCGTGCATTCGAAGCTCGTTCTGCTCACCCGTCGGGCCCGGAAGCGGAAGTGCTCGGGTGAATTTGGACCGGGCCTCGGAAGCGTAGAAACGCAGGAAGTCGACAGCCTCACGCACTTCCAGCACTGCGTCGGGTAAGGTCTTGCCGCCCTCGCGGATGCAAAGGGAGAAGAACTGCTCGCGATGCTCCTCGAAGAGGTCGGCGGTTCGATCAAGCAGGCGTGCGCGAGCCTCGCCGCCAAGCGAGTCCCACTCCGGTTGCGCGGCGTGGGCGGCGCGAACCATGCGATCCACGGCGTCCCCAGTTGCTTCCTGAATACTGCCGACGACAGCGCCGCGGTTCTGCGGGCTGGCAACCGGGTGATTGCCTTGCGACCAGGTTCGGCTTTCCAGTGCGCCGAGACGCTCCAGCAGCGGGTCGCGCACAAGTGGATCGGAAAGGTCCACCCCGACGCTGTTGCGCCGTGCGGAACCGAAGATGTCGCGGGGCAGCGGGATGGCGGGATTGCGCCTAGGGCTGAGCCGCTCCAGCTCAGCAACCGGATCTTTCACAAGGTCATCGAGAGAAATCTGATCGTCGGCAACGCGGTTCACAAAACTGCTGTTGGCGCCATTCTCCAGCAACCGCCGAACGAGATAAGCGAGCAGATCCTTGTGGCTGCCGACGGGCGCATAGATGCGCACCGGCGTGCGCTTATCGCCGATCGCCGCCTCCAGCCGCGCCAGTTCATCGTAAAGCCCTTCACCCATGCCGTGCAGCCGCTGGAACTCGAAGGAGCGACCAGCGGCCAAGGTTTTCACGGCGGCGATCGTCTCGGCATTGTGGGTAGCGAAGGCGGGGTAGATTGCATCATCCGCCTGAAGCAACGTCCGCGCACAGGCCATGTAGGACACGTCGGTACCCACCTTGCGTGTGAACACCGGATAATCGGCTAGTCCTGCAACCTGCGCGGCCTTGATTTCCGTGTCCCAGTAAGCGCCCTTGACCAGCCGAACCATCAACCTCCGCTTGTGCTTGCGGGCGAGCGCCGCAACCCAGTCACAAAGTGGCGCGGCGCGCTTCTGGTAGGCCTGCACCGCAAGCCCGAAGCCGGACCAGCCATTCGCGAACAGCCTATCCTCTCCGGCAATGGCTTCGATGATGTCCAGCGACAATTCGAGCCGGTCGGCTTCCTCGGCGTCCACAGTCAGATGGACGTCCGCAGCGGAAGCCTTTGCAGCGAGGTCCCGAAGCACGGGCAGGATCGCCGCTTTCGCTTCCTCGGCATGGCTCCACTCGTACCGCGGATGAAGTGCGGACAGCTTGACCGAAATCCCGGGCGAGCGGACGAACCCGCCGTCGGCTTCCTCCACGATCCGGTCCAGCGCATCGTGATATGCCTTGGCATAGCGCGCGGCGTCGGCATGGGTGCGCGCAGCCTCGCCTAGCATGTCGAAGCTGTGGCTGATGCCCTGCGCCCGCTCCGGTGCCGCCCGGCGCAGCCCCTCGTCGATGGTACGGCCGAACACGAACTGCCGCCCGAGAATACGCATCGCCTGGCTTACGGCGGTACGGACCACCGGTTCGCCCAGACGCCCGACCGCCCGGCCAAGCACCGCCCGCCAATTGTCACTGCGATCGTTGGCGCCCTCAAGCACCCGCCCGGTCAGCAGCAACGAGAAAGTCGCGGCGTTAACGAAGGCCGAGTTGGAAGCGCCAAGCTTCTCCGCCCAATCCGGACCGGACAATTTATCGGCGATCAGTTCGTCGGCGGTATGCGCGTCGGGGATCCGCAGCAGAGCTTCGGCAAGGCACATCAAGGCGATGCCTTCCTCGCTGCCCAGATCGTAAGCCTGCATGAAGGCATCGATACCCGCCGGCTTGTGGGCGCGCACCGCCTGTACAAGAGCACGGGCTGTCGCGCGTGTTTCGGCGGCGGCTTCGGGCGACAGGCGTGCCTCGGCGATGCGCCGCGACGTGACCTGTTCTTCGTCCTCCCGGTATGCGCGCCGAAGGTTGCTCCGGTCGATCATCATCTCGTGCCGCTCAGGCGATCTGCCCGTGGCAATGCTTATACTTTCGGCCCGAACCGCAGGGGCATGGCGCGTTGCGGCTAGCGGGCGGGGGCACCGGCTCACCCTCACTGGTCGGCATGGCCGGTTGAGGAATGCCGAATGAGGGCAGGCTCGACAGGATCGCACCGGTGGCGGGATCGATGTCCGCCGTATCGTCGTCACCCGAGAACGGGTCGAGATGCTGGGTTACGAACTCGGGCAACTCGAACGGCTCCGGCTGGAGCTGGACCTGCGCATTCATCAGCATCCGCGTCACTTCTTCACGGATCGACACCAGCAGCCGTTCAAACAGCAGAAACGCCTCGTGCTTATATTCGTCGATCGGCTTTTTCTGCGCATAACTGCGCAGGTGGATCACCGCGCGAAGGGCGTCGAGCGTCGCCAGATGCTCTTTCCAGTGGTGGTCGAGCGTCTGAAGCAGGATATTCTTTTCGGCCTCCGCCCAACGTTCCGGATCGAGGTCCTGCAGCTTGTCGGCCATTTTGGCTTCGGCCAGCTGGTGAACGCGTTCGGTCACCAATTCCTGGTCGATCGCCTCTTCCTGCAACCAGTCGTCGACCGGTGGCTGCAGGCCCAGAACGTAATCGAGGCTGTCTTTCAGGCCCGCTACGTCCCACTGTTCGGGATAGGTGCCTTCAGGGCAATGGACCGCAATGATCGATGCTACCGTGTCAGACCGCATTTCGGCGATGACGTCACCGATGCTGTCGGAGTCCATGATGTCGGAGCGCTGCTCGTAAATGACCTTGCGCTGGTCGTTCATCACGTCGTCATATTCCACGACCTGCTTGCGGATGTCGTAGTTGCGGGCTTCGACCTTCTTTTGCGCGGTTTCGATCGCCTTGGAGATGAGCGGGCTCGTGATCGCCTCGCCATCCTCCAGATTCTTGTTCATCATCCGGGCGAACAAAGTCTCCGGTCCGAAGATGCGGAGCAGGTCGTCGTCGAGGCTGAGGTAGAAGCGCGACAAGCCCGGGTCGCCCTGGCGACCGGAGCGCCCACGGAGCTGATTGTCGATGCGGCGGCTTTCGTGCCGTTCGGTCCCGAGCACGAACAAACCGCCGGCGTCGAGCACGCGCTGCTTCTCATCGGCGATCTCGGCCCGGATCTTCTCGGCCTGCGCTTCATACTCGGGCGTACCCTCGACGAGGTCGGGGAACTCGTCGAGCATTCGGAACTCGAGATTGCCGCCGAGCTGAATGTCGGTCCCACGGCCGGCCATGTTGGTTGCGATGGTCACCGCCCCCGTCCGCCCCGCCTGAGCGACGATGTGCGCTTCCTGCTCGTGGAAGCGGGCGTTCAGAACCGAGTGGCGAATGCCTTCGGCCTGGAAGAACTCGCCCAGCATCTCCGACTTCTCAATTGAGACCGTGCCGACCAGAACCGGCTGACCCGCGTCCTGCTTTTCCTTCACCTGCTTGGCGATGGCGGCATATTTGTCCGTGATGTTCTTGTAGAACTGGTCGTCCTCGTCGACGCGCTTCACCGGCACGTGAGTGGGAATCGACACCACGTTCATCTTGTAGATGTCGAAGAATTCCGGCGCCTCGGTCAGCGCCGTGCCCGTCATGCCCGACAGCTTCGGATACATGCGGAAGTAATTCTGGAACGTGATCGAGGCGAGCGTCTGATTCTCGGGCTCGATCTGAACCCCTTCCTTGGCTTCCACCGCCTGGTGAAGACCGTCGGACCAGCGGCGCCCGTCCATCATGCGGCCGGTGAATTCGTCGATGATGACGACCTTCCCGTCCTTGACGATATAATCGATGTCCTTGCGGAACATCACATTGGCTTTCAGCGCCTGGTTGAGGTGATGGACAACCTGGGTGTTGTTGATGTCGTAAAGGTTGGCGCCCTCGATCAGGCCGGCCTGCTCCAGGGCTCGCTCGGCCTTTTCCGTTCCCTCCTCAGTAAGGACGACGCTCTTCTGCTTCTCATCCTTGTCATAGTCGGACGCCGCGAAGGTCTTCACGACCGCGTCGACCGAAATGTAGAGATCCGACTTATCGTCGGTTGGGCCCGAGATGATTAGCGGGGTGCGCGCTTCGTCGATCAGGATTGAATCCACCTCGTCGACGATCGCGTGGTTGAACGCCCGCTGCACCATCTGGTCGCGGCTGTACTTCATATTGTCGCGCAGATAGTCGAAGCCGAGTTCGTTGTTCGTCGCGTAAGTGATGTCGGCGTTGTACGCCTCGCGCCGCTGCGGCTCCGAAAGGTTCGGGACGATAACCCCGACCGTGAGACCGAGAAAACGGTAGATCTGCCCCATCCACTCGGCGTCGCGACGGGCGAGGTAATCGTTGACGGTGACGACGTGGACGCCCTTGCCCGGAAGCGCGTTGAGGTAGGTCGCCAGCGTCGCGACAAGGGTCTTGCCCTCGCCGGTCCGCATCTCTGCGATCTCGCCGCGGTGGAGGGCAATGCCGCCAATCAGCTGGACGTCGTAGTGACGCTGCCCAAGGGTACGCTTTGCAGCTTCACGAACGGTAGCGAACGCCTCCGGCAGGAGGTCGTCAAGGCTCGTGCCGCTTTCCAGACGACGACGAAACAGGTCGGTCTGGCCGCGAAGTTCCTCATCTGTCAGAGCCGCGACCGTCGGCTCGAAGCCGTTGATCGCGTCGACATATTTGCGAAGGCTGCGGACGTAGCGGTCGTTGGACGACCCGAAGATGTTTTTGGCCAGTGCGGCGAACATGGAAATCCCTTAAACCCCGGGCGCGCGTCGGAATGCCTCGCACGCGCGGGCGAATGCGTGCCGCGATGTAGGCAGCACCCCTGCCTTAGTCAATTGAACGGAAGGGGCGCCGCGTGAGGGTTAGATGGCGCCTTCGATCCACTGCTGGATCTGGCTGCGCGGCGCGGCGCCGACCTTTTGGGCGACGGGCTGGCCGTCCTTGAACAGCAGCATGGTCGGAATACCGCGGACGCCATAGCGGCCGGGCGTATCCGGGTTCTCGTCGATGTTCAGCTTCGCGATGGTGACCTTCTCACCCAGATCACGCGAAATCTCCTCGAGCGCCGGCGCGATCATCCGGCACGGGCCGCACCATTCCGCCCAGAAGTCGACGAGAACGGGACCCGAAGCGCCCAGTACGTCGTCGGCGAAGCTCTGGTCGGTGACGGTCTTGGTGCCCATGGCTGCAATCTCCTTGCAAGTGTTGGCGAGCATATGGGGGCTGGTTGTGCGCCTCTCAAGCGGCAAGTTCGAACAGTCGAGGCGCCGCCGTGTAGAGCAGCGCGGCACGAACCTCTCGGCCCGGAAAGATGATGCGCAGCGCCTCGACATAAGCTTCCATCTGGCGCCGATGTGGCGGCGGGATGTCTGCTTCGGAATCGGGCGGACGCCCGGTCTTGTAATCGACGACCGACACCCTCGCAGGTTCGATCAACAGACGGTCGACCGTGCCCGCTAGCACCCGGCCGTCGGAAAGAGTGGCTGCAATGGGTGCTTCAGCGAGCGAGCCGGGCCCAAACAGGGCGGCAAAGTCGGGATTGCCAAGAACGTCGCAGACCTGTCCCGCGATCTCCTCGGCAAGTGCCGCCTCGGTCACCCCTCCGTGGCTGTTAAGCCAATTCAAGGCCAGCTGCCGCCGCTGCGCTTCCTCTACCTCGGGCAGCCGCTCGAAAAGTTGGTGGATCAAGGTTCCGCGACGGGCGGCCGCGCGCATGGCCGCACTTGGAGGCTGGGCAGCTTCGCGGTCTTGCCCCATCGCCGATGGGGCAAGGGGACGCGGTGGGCGGCTTTCCTCCGGCGCCGGACGGCTCGTCCAATTGGGGATCGATAAAGGTGGGAGAGCAGTCTTCGCCGATCTCTCCCGGACACGCTTTGCAGGCACATCGCCACGATAGACGAGCCGCCGCGACCAACGCCCGTCCTCCTGCCATTCCGCTCCCAGGGAGGTGAGCGCGCGCTCTACACGCACGTGCCAGCTATTCTCAGCCAGTGCCCTGCCCGGCTTCACGCCAGCGACCACCAGCCGCTCCACGGCCCGGGTCAAGCCGACGTAGAGCAATCGCCAATGCTCCTGGAGGTCTCGCTCCTCGTCGGCCTGCATGATCTCGGCGAAGGGAAAGATGCGCTCTGCCTTTCGCGGACGGATCAGAGGGGCATTGCCGGCGCCAGGCACGGGAAGGTCGATGGTCCGCGACACGCCGCCGAGCTTGGCGGGGTCTGCGGACGCATCGGCGATGAGGACGAACGGCGCTTCCAGCCCCTTGGAACCGTGAACGGTCATCACCCGCACCGCGTTGGCGGGGGCCGATGGATCGCGTTTGACCTCGACATTCCCGCGCGAGAACCATGCCAAGAACCTGTCCAGCGAGGCAATCTCGCCAGCCTCGAATTCCAGTGCGCTCGAAAGCAGTTCCTCGATCGGATCGCGCGCGGCCATCCCGAGCCGGGCGTAAAGCTTACGCCGCCCACCGATGGGGCCTGACAGGATGGTCTCGAGGAAACGGTGCGGCGTCGTATAGTCGGCCGCGGCAAGAAGTTGCGACAGCAGATTGCGCGCTTCGTTCACATGCGAAGCGGGGTCGGCCTGCCTCAGTTCCGCCCAAAGGCTTCCCTGCCGACCGAAGGCAAGGTCGCGGAGCTGATCCTGGGTCCAGCCGATGAGCGGCGAGACCAGCAGGTTGGCAAGCGCTAGATCGTCGAGCGGCTGGACAGCAAAGGCCACGGCGGCGATCAGATCCTGCACCGCTAGCGGCTTCTGCAGGTGCAGCCGATCGATGCCTGCGACCGGCACCCCTTCCTCGAAAAGGCGGGCGACAATCAAGGACGCAAGCTCGCCCCGGCTTCGTACCAGGATCAGAATGTCCCCGGCGCTCAGCGGCCGTTTGGTCGATTCCAGCACCGGCGCCTCGGCCAGCCAGTCCCGGACCTGCTCCGCAATCCTGCTGGCGTAGAGGCGCTCCGTTTCGTCGAGCCAGCCCTCTTCGCCTTCATCGACCTCATCATCGCCGGGATCGAAAGGTGGCCATAGTTCAACGGTGCCCGACCGGTCACGGAAGAAAGCGGCATGGGCATTAGGCGGGTCGGGAAGGCCCATTTCCCGATAGCCGACCTCGCGAATGACGGCGTCGACGCTCTCCACTACCGCGGGTGCGGAGCGAAAGCTCGCATCGATCGACAAGTCCCGGAATTCAAGCGCTGCCCAGGCAGGCAGGTCTGCTTGGCGTGCGGCCTCGGCGAGCGCCGAGGCATGGCTTCTCACCCAATTGCGCGCCTCTTGGAACTCCGCAGGATCAGTGCCCTGAAAGCCGAAGATCGCCTGCTTGAAGTCGCCGACCATGAAGATGGTCCGGTGCTGATCGGAGGCGCCCGCCCCGCTGAAATATTCCGCAGCGAGCGCCTCGATGATCTCCCACTGCTGCCGGTTCGTGTCCTGCGATTCATCCACCAGAATATGATCGGTGCGCCGATCAAGCTTGTAGCGGACCCAGTCGCCCATTCCGTCCGTCTTCAGCAATCGTCGGGTCCAGGCGATCAAATCGTTGAAGTCGGCGACGCCGACAGCGCGCTTCGCGTGCGTGTAGGCTTGGGCGAAGGCTTGGCCCGAGCGCAAGCCGGCTGCCATATCGCGTACCAAGTGAGTGGCCGCTTCGATGGAGGCAAGCTGCCCAAGTCTTGTGGCAAGCTCTTCGACTAGCTCCTCGTAATCACCGCACACGGCGATTTGCTTTGGAGAGACTTTGAAGGCTCGGAAGTCCTTGGTCACGAGTTTAGTGGCAAGTTTACTCAGTCCACTTGCCCGCGATTTCGGAGTGGCATTCAGCCATTCTTCGATATTCTCGCATATGGTTCGGCCGCTGTCGGTTTCCCACTGCCGGTTCGCCTCAAGTAGCCGATACAACAATTCACAGTTGAAGCGGTCGTCACTGCATTCGCTCTGCAGGACAGTTTCTAGATCACCTTCGGGCAGACCCATCATTCGCCGAAGACGCATGTCGATGTCTTCAGGTAGACCAAGCGCCGTCATGACGTCGGGCACCCGCGCGCAGTCCATCAGATAATCGGTTGCGCCCTTCTCACCCACGCGCACGCTGAGGCACTGAACGTCCGCCATCAGCTGCCGGTCGCCGCTCCGTTCCGCGTCGGCGAGAAGGTTGGCAAGCGTGGTCCGTGCAAGCTCCTGCTCGGCCCGCCCCTCGATCGGCTGGAAGCCTGGTGTAATGCCCGCTTCCGCAGGAAAACTGGCAAGCAGGGTTTGCGCGAAGCTGTGGATGGTCTGGATGCGAAGACCGCCGGGCGCATCCAGCACCTTGGCAAACAGCCTGCGGGCGCGTTGCAGCCGCTCCGGGTGGTTCGCCTCGCCGATTGCATACAGCTCCTTGCGCAGCACCGGATCGGGCATGCGGACCCAAGCCGCCAGACGCGCGCCAATGCGGTTCGCCATCTCCGCCGCACCGGCCTTGGTGAAGGTAAGGCAGAGGATGGATTCGGGCGCCACACCGCTCAGCAGCAGCCGCAATACGCGGGCCGTCAGGACTTGAGTCTTCCCCGTTCCGGCCGACGCCGACAGCGCCGCATGAATGCCCGGGTCCACGGCGACAGCCTGATCGCCGTGCAATGGCTTCAGCCCGCTGATCCGCGCCGTCACCACGCCGGAACTTCCCAAGCCGATGGCGGCTTTCTACTAAGGGGAAGCCTTTCAGTGGAGAGATCATGACGGACGAGAGCGACAAACCTGGCGAAGAACGGCGGCAGAAGCTGATGAAGGCCGGCGTCGCGGTCGGGATCGGCTCCGCCGCGATCGTCGCCGCCTTGCTTTATGCCTCCAAGGTGAAGCCCGGTCGGAAGAAATAGGCTCATCGCCGGCCGTACCATTCTTCCAGCCGCATCAGCTGGTCGTAATCGCCATAAGGCGCAAAGGCGGGATGGAGTTTCGCGGTAAAGGGTTCCTGGCCGCTCAGCCACCTCGCGACCGCGTCGTCGAAGTGTCGGCGTGCGTGATCCAGAAAGTCGTCGGCCCCCAGCTTGGCGTCGGGGCAGGCAAGCTTGCCGAACTTGTCGCGGTCCTTGGTCAGTGACCAATATTCATGCGCCGAAGGCTTGCCGTGAACAGCTCCAAACCCGTTCGCTCTGGCAATAAGACCCAGTAGGCCTAGCTGAAGCGCAAAGCCTGCATCCACTGCCGCTTGCCTGGGCGGCTGACCGGTCTTGTAATCGACGATAGCCAGCGTTCCGTCTGCTAAGCGATCGATACGATCGGCTTTTCCGTAGACGATTACCTCGCCGAGCTTCGCCTCACCCTTCGCTTCGGCGACCAGCGGGCGGCGCCCCTTGGACCGATTTTCAGCCTCCAATTCCCCGATCCAGCGGATCGCCTCCATCAACCGCGGCTGCCACAAGGCGCGCAGCATGGGATGAATGGTCGCATCCTCCAGCAAGGCGCGCGCCCGCGCTTCGAGCCGGTCGGGCGTGCAATCGTCCTCCCGTAGCCAATCCTCCAGCACCTTGTGCACTGCCGTGCCCCGCCAGGCAGCGCTGTGATCAGCATCGACCGGGTCGAGCCGCCGAACCCTGAGGATCTCCTGCGCGTAAAAGGCGAACGGATCCGCCTTCAGGCGGTCCACGGAGGTCACCGAGATCCGCCTCGGCCGCTGCTCCGATGTCGGTACGGGTGCAGGCCGGTCCACCGGCCGGGGCTGTCCCATGTCGTCCAGCCCTCGTGCCAGACGCTCCAGCCGCACGTCGTGGAGCAGCCCGCCGGTCATCGCCTGCAAGCGCAGCCAGAAGCGCGAGGCGACGGTCGGGGCCTTGCTGTCACGTCGCGAGCGGGTGATCAGCACTTGCGGAGCGCCCAAGGCGCTGGCGAAATCGTGCGCGGACAGGCCGATACGATATTCGAGCGTCGGCAGCCCCAGATTGGCGCGGATCTTCGGTGCCAGCCACGCGTCCGGCGCCGGCGGTGCCGGCCACACGCCTTCGTTCAACCCGCCGAGGATCATCAGATCCGCCTGCTGCAGCCTGGCTTCCAGAAGGCCGAAGATAAACAAGCGAGGATGGCCACCATAAGGCGGCCGGACGCTTTGCTGATCCAGAATTTGCCGAAGCACGGGCTGGGCATCCGATGCTCCCAGAATCAATCCTTGTCCGTCATCCAGATCTGCCAGCAGGTCCGCAGCTTGGCGTCCGGCCGGCCCGGCCCAGGCGCGGCCGTCGGTCAGCTTGTCCGCCGCATCGACCAGGCGGGCGATGAACGCCTCTACTGGCAGTGTATCCGCAAACCAGCCGAGCAGTTGTTCAACCGCGGGCTTGAGCTCTCGCCACGCCTGGAGACACCCGCGGCATCCCCGCTCCTTTTCCTTTAGCTCGATATGCCGTTCCAGGCCGTCGAGCATCGCTGCGGGCCGTGGCCCACGGAGCGCAAGGTCGAGCAATCGCACCTTGTCGAGCCACGCCCTCCGCGCGTCGCCCTCGCCGCCCACCAGCGGATGCTTCAGCAAGGCGAGTAACGGCACGGGTGCCAGCTCCTCGGTCGCTACTGCCGCGATGCCGAGCAGCAAGCTGCCGACGGGCGTTTCCGACAAGGCGCGCCCGGCACTGTCGTCGGCGTCGATTCCCCATCGGGCGAGCAAAGCGGAGACGCGGCGCGCCAGCGTCCGGTCGGGCGTTACCAGAGCCGCGGTCCGCCCTGGCACCTCCAGCGCTTCCCGCATTGCTAGGGCGATTGCCTGCGCCTCTGCGGCCGGATCGGCAAGCTCCGCGACTTTTACCCCGCCAAGCCTACGGTGTGCGGGAGGAAGGCCGTTCCATTTGTCGCTGAAATCGGCCGCGGTCATCGCGTTCGCCACGACGCGGCTTCGCGCCGCGGGCGATGAAGCCCGCCCCGCCGACGGCCAGGGCCGGACCTCGCCCCGCGCCACCCCGATGCGGTCGAGCAATTCCTTCAGGTGATATTGCGGATGGGTCTGCTCGCTGCGACCGCGATCGTCGGGACCGAGTGCATCCCATTCGGCATCGGGCATAATAGTAGCGAGTGACAATGCAGGCAGGACGACCATCCCATCCGGCATGCGCGCGACCCGATGAAGCAGCGCGGCGACCGCAGGTGCGGCCGTCGTAATCCCAGCGGCAATGGTAAAGCCCGACGGCGGGCGGCTCTCCCAGCGTTTGGCAAGGCCGCGCAACAGAAGGTTACGCCGCTCCACTCCGTCGACCCGCCCGAATTCGGCAAGCCGTGCCGGCCAAAGATCGATGATGGCGCGCAGCCGATCGAGCGAGATTTGCCAGTGGATGGCCAGTTCGGGCGCATCCGCCGCCGCCTCTGCAAGCCTCCTAGGATCGACCTCGTTGACCAGCAAAGCATCCAGCGTGCGCGCAAGATCGGCGGCCAGGCGCAGCGATTCCGCCGGGGTGGGTGCGTCCAGGAGCTTTGCAAGCGCGAAAAGCCGGACCTGCGGATCGATCGCAGGGGGAGTTCCGGCGTCCTCCTGCAATGGGTCGAGGGCACCCCCGATCCTTTCTTCCAACTCCGGATCGCCGATTGCGATCAGCCGCGGCAGGACGAGCCCTCCGCCGCTTGCGCGGACAAAGGCCTCGGTGAGCGTTCGAACCGCGCGGTTGTTGGGGAGCAGGATTCGCCCGCTCGCAAGCGCCACCGGATCCCTGCCGAAGCGGCCGATGAGACCGGCAACCAGCGCATCGGCGAAGGAACGATGCGCGGGGACGGTGAAAACAGTCGGCGCGTGGATCGTCTGCGCCGATGGTTCAGGCATCCTGAAGTGCCGCCTCGGTCGCCCCGATCGCATCGGGCGTACCGACGTCGAACCACAGGCCCTGGTGGACCACCCCGAAGCAGCGGCCTTCCTCTATCGCCCGATCCCACAGGATGTTGGTTGAAAAGGGCCCCTCAGGTGCATCGCGAAGCAGCCGCTTCGAAACGATTTGAATGCCGGTGTAGACGAAAGGCGCGACATGCGACTTCTCGCGGCGGCGAAGCCGCCCGTCGCAATCCATATGGAAGTCGCCCTGCCCCCGATGATTGCCGGCGCGGGCCAACGCGACCAGAAGCAGCAGGGCGTCCATCCGCTCTCCGTCCCAGTGGGACGCGAGCAGCTTCAGCGTGTCGGCGGGACCGTCGACCCAAAGATTGTCGCTGTTGACGGCCAGGAACGGGTCGCAATCGATCATCGGCGCCGCCTGCACGAGTCCGCCGCCTGTCTCGAGCAATTCCTTGCGCTCATCGGAAATCTTCACGTCGAGATCGGCGGCGTGGCTCTTGAGGTGCGCCTCGAGCGCATCGGGAAGGTAGTGCACGTTGACGATGACGCGCCTGACTCCGGCCGTCCGGAGCCGATCGAGGACATGGTCTAGCAACGGCTTGCCCGCAACTTCGACCAGCGGTTTAGGGCGCGTGGCGGTCAGCGGCCGCATACGCTTGCCGAGGCCCGCCGCCATCACCATCGCCGTATGCGGCACCTCCGCCGGGATTTCGGCGCGCAGCCGCAAGCTCTTGGTCACGGCAGCTTGCTCCAGATCTCGGCTCGGTGGGTTGCCGGCACAGTATCATCGAACCAGTTCCGAACTGGCTCAAGTCCCGGCTGCGCTAAGTCGCGCTCAAGCAAGCCCCACATACGCGGCTGAAATGCCGTGTAATGCGGCTTGTTGTCCCGCTTCCAAAGTCGGGTGAAGACACCAAGGATGCGGGTGTTCCGCTGTGCCGCAAGCGCCCAGTAGGAGCGTTCGAAGCTTTCGTCCTGGTTCGTCGCCGCCATGTAGCGGTCGAGCATTTCCTGCTCGACTGCCGGCGGCACGTCGCGGCGCGCATCCTCCAGCACGGAAGCGAGGTCGTAGGCCGGGTGGCCGGCAAGCGCATCCTGAAAATCGAGCAAGCCCAAATGAGCAATGCCTTCGCGGCCGGCGACCAGCATGACGTTCTCGGCGTGATAGTCGCGAAGCACCGTCACCGGCCCAAGCCCGTCGTTCGCTACCGGCCCAAGTACGTCAGTCCACGCAGCGCGGAAACCATCGCGGTCTGGCTCGATCCCCACCGCCGGACAATACCAGTCGGTGAACAGCATGACCTCGTCCAGCCACTGCTCCAATCCGTGAACAGGCAGGCCGCCCATCGGCTCGTGGCGGTGTAGGTGAACCAGCACGTCCGTCGCAGCCGAATAAAGTTCCCGCTCGCGGCGAGGGTCGGCGTCCACCGTCTCGCGGAGCCGAACGTCGCCGAAATCGCCGAGCAGCAACAAGCCCTTGTCGAGATCCTGGGCGAGTATGTCGGGTGCGCTCAGCCCCTTGGAACAGAGCCACTGCGCCACGTTGATGAACGGCCGCGGGTCTTCGTGCGGCGGAGGTGCGTCCATCAGGACCGCCCGGCCATGGTCGGCGATCACCCGAAAGTAGCGGCGAAAGCTGGCGTCACCGGCGAGTGGCTCGATCCGGGCACCGCTCCAGCCATTCGCTTTAAGAAAATCGGGAGCATGCGGCGGCGGAATCATCGGAACGGCCATCGTTGTTCCCATGCCGGAGGAACGATTGCTGTCAAGGATCGCGCGCCGCTTGCTTCGGCCTTCAAGGTCAGCCGCAAGGCGTGCGGCCATGCGCCCTCGCCCGCGCGTTCCGGCCATTCAACCAGCAGAATGCCATCGTCCGCGGCATCGAGGCCGAGTTCGGCCAACTCGCCAGCATCCTCGATCCGATAGAGATCGACATGCCACACAGGCGGCACCAACGCGTCGTAGGGCTGGACGATTGCAAAGCTGGGGCTCGGCACGTCGCCTGCATGGCCCAACGCTTCAAGAAAGCCCCGCGCCAGAGTCGTCTTGCCCGCCCCCAAATCGCCGGACAGCAGGATCACATCGCCTTCGCGCGCAGCGGCTGCAAGCCGCCCACCCGCCGCGCGGGTCGCCCCCTCGTCCACCAGGATCACCGGGTGCCACGAGGGATGGTCATGGTGACGCGCGTGCCCTTGCCGACTTCACTGTCCAGTTGAACCGTCCCGCCGTGCGCTTCGATGAACTGTCGAGTCAACGGCAGGCCGAGGCCAAGCGCCGCTTCGCCGCTGACATTCGCCTCGGCGACCCGGTGGAAGCGATCGAACACGCGCGGCATGTCCTCCGCCGGTATACCGGACCCATTGTCCGCGATCGTCACGGTGACGCTGGTATCGTCGCCCTTGGCTTCAAGACGGATGGTTCCCTTGGGGTCGGTATAGGCGACCGCATTGTAGAGCACATGCTCCATGGACTCCCGGAGCCGGCGCGCATCTCCCGTCACATAGCCGGTCGACGGATCGATCACTGCCTCCAGCTTCTGCGACTTCTCCGCCGAGCGCTGCGACGCGGCCTGCAATGCCGTCCGGCATAGGCCGCCAACATCGACCCGCTCACGATCGAGCGTCACACCGCGCGCATCGCCCGTCGTAAGATCGAGCACATCGTCGACCAGGCGCGACAACCGCGCCACCGCATCGAGGATCGCTTTGACGTAGTCTTCGGCGGTCGGGCTAAGCTCGCCGGCGTAGCCGTTGGCGATCATCTCCGCGAAGCCGCCGATCGAGGTCAGAGGCGTCCGCAGTTCGTAGCTCATATTGGCGACGAAGTCGGTCTTGACGCGGTCCGCCTCCTCCAACGCCGCAGCGCGTTCGCGAAGCGCCGCCTCGATCCGGCTCGAGTCCGTGACGTCCAGGAAGGTCAGCAGGGCATTGCCATCGGGAAGCGGAACGGCGGCGAACTGGAAATAGCGCCCGTCCGTCATCGAAATCCGGCCGCTCGCAGCCTTGCGTTCGTTGGTGGTCTGGCGAACGACCTCCCGGATCTGCGCAGCTGCCGTTGGGTTGACGAGCTTCCGCGCCATTGCGGGCACCAGCTCATCGACGCGCGGGTGTTCGCTCAGCCAGCTATCGTCCAAGTCCCAGACATCGCTGAAGCGGCGGTTCCACAAGTAGAGGCGCCCATCGCTCGCGAACACCGCGATGGACTCAAACAGATTGTCGAACGTCGCTGCGCGGACCCGAAGCAATGTGTCGCGCGCGGAAGCGAGCCGCACCTGCTCCGTCCGATCCTCCAGGAACATGCGGAGCCCGCCGTCGGGGATCGGTTGCGCGACCAGCCGCAAGTGATCGCCGTTGGGGAGGATCCACTCCTCCTCCAGCACCTCCTCCGCACTGGTGAACCAGCCACGTCTTTCTTCCTTCCATGCCGGAAAGTCGCGCGTTTCCGGCAACCGGTTGTTGTCGCGCATTCGCTCCAAGACGCGGTCGAACTCCGGCTGGTCGCTCAGCCATTCCGGGTCCAGCTGAGCCAGAACCGCGAACGGCCGATTGTAGAAGTTCACGGTGCGATCGGCATCGAACTGGATCGCGCCCGCCGTCATGTGGTCCGCCAGTTCGCGCTGCGACTGGATATGCCGCGCCAGCTCGGAACGGGCGTCTTCCAAGTCCTGAACGTCAACGGCAAAGCCCGCTACTGCGCCTGTCGGCAGCGGCACATTGGCCACCCGGAGCATGCGGCGTTCACCGTTGATGATCGCCGGCTGCATGCGGATGTCGGGTGTGCTGTTGGCAAGGGCTCGCTTGGCCGCTTCGCGCGCCGCCTGGCTGCCGGCACCATCGACCAATTCAATGCCGCGGCCGATCACGTCCGCAGCGTCCCGCGCCTCAACGGCAGCCACGAAGGCGGAATTGACGAGCCCAAGCTCCAACTCCGGATTGCGGTACCACATTGGGAAGGGGGCCGCTTCGATGAGGTGGGTCAAAGAGTTGAGCGCCGCCTCCGTCTGGCCGAGGCGGCGGGAGATCTCCGCCTTACCTTCCTCGCCCGCGGTGACGTCGCTTAGCCACAACAGCATGGTACCGGGGGCGCGCGGCGCTGGTGCAGGCCCCGCTTCCGCCCGCAGGATGCGGCTGCTGCCCGCGACACGAACGGTCATTTCAACCCGTTCGCCCGAAATCGCGGCGTTTCGCAGCGCAGAGATCAACGCGGCGCCATCTACGCTGGCCAGACCCCTTTCGTCGCCGGCAAGATCGTCGATCTTCTTCGGCGCCGTTTCGAAGCCGAGTTCGCGAATCAACCGTGGGTCGGCTTCGACCCCACCGCCGGGGTGGATCAGGATCGCCCGGCTCGGCGACGATGCGACCAGCGATCGCATGTCTTGAAGGCGGGCACCGAGGCGGCTCGCATCGCGTACCCGGCGAGCACCCACGAGTGCCAGCGTTACGCCCACTGCCAGCCAGACGAAGGCGAGCCCAAGCGCGACGAAGATTGTCGTCTCGCCTGTCATTGCCCCTGCCCGCCGTCCGTCATCGCGGTGACATTAGGGGCCGCAGCGCCGCTGCAAAGCCCCTAATCACGCGGCTCTGTTTAGTAGCGGTAATGTTCCGGCTTGAACGGGCCTTCGGTGCTGACACCGATGTATGCGGCCTGCTTGTCGTTCAGCTTGGTGAGCTTCACGCCCAGCTTGTCGAGGTGAAGCGCCGCCACCTTCTCGTCGAGATGCTTGGGAAGGACGTAGACGTCGTTCTTATACTTCTCGCCGCCGGTCCACAGCTCGATCTGAGCCAGCACCTGGTTGGTGAAGGAGGAGCTCATCACGAAGCTCGGGTGGCCGGTCGCGCAGCCCAGGTTCACCAGGCGGCCTTTGGCGAGCACGATGATCTTCTTGCCGTCCGGGAACTCGACCTCGTCGACCTGCGGCTTGATCTCCGTCCACTTCATGTTGCTCAGCGCACCGATCTGTATCTCGCTGTCGAAGTGGCCGATGTTGCAGACAATCGCCATGTTCTTCATCGCGCGCATGTGGTCGAGCGTGATGACGTCCATGTTGCCGGTAGCGGTGACGAAGATGTCCGAGCGGGTCGCCGCTTCTTCCATCGTCACGACTTCATAGCCTTCCATCGCGGCCTGGAGCGCGCAGATGGGATCGACTTCGGTGACCAGCACGCGTGCGCCGCCGTTGCGGAGCGAAGCGGCGGAGCCCTTGCCGACGTCGCCAAAGCCGGCAACGGTTGCGACCTTGCCGGCCAGCATCACGTCGGTCGCCCGGCGAATGGCGTCTACCAGCGACTCCTTGCAGCCGTAGAGATTGTCGAACTTCGACTTTGTCACGCTGTCGTTGACGTTGATCGCCGGGAACGGGAGCTTGCCCTGCTTGGCGAGGTCGTAGAGGCGGTGGACGCCGGTGGTGGTCTCTTCCGACACGCCTTTGATGTTCTGGACCGTCTTGGTGAGGTAGCCCGGACGCTCCTTGAGGAAGCGCTGCAGGGTGGCAACGAAAATTTCCTCTTCCTCGTTCGAGGGCGTGAACAGTTCCTCACCCGCCTCGACGCGCGCGCCCCACAAGGCAAACATGGTGGCGTCGCCGCCGTCGTCCAGGATCATGTTGCAGGTCGTGTCCTGGCCCCAATCGAAGATTCGGACCACATAGTCCCAATATTCCTCCAGCGTTTCGCCCTTGATGGCGAACACGGGGATGCCGCGCGCGGCGATGGCGGCAGCGGCATGGTCCTGGGTCGAGAAGATGTTGCACGAGGCCCAACGGATCTCGGCGCCCAGATCGGCGAGGGTCTCGATCAGCACGGCGGTCTGAATGGTCATGTGCAGCGAACCGGTGATGCGGGCGCCGGTCAGCGGCTTGGACGCGCCGAACTCGTCGCGCAGCGCCATCAGACCCGGCATTTCGGTCTCGGCGATCTCAATTTCCTTGCGGCCGAAGTCAGCGAGGCTGAGATCCTTCACCACATAGTCGTCGAAACGGGTTTCAGCCTGGGTCGCCACGTCGATAGTCTCCGTTCAGGAAATGAGAGCGCGCCTGCTTGCGCGGATGCTGGCGCACCTAGCGGCGCACGCGCTAAAAGGCAAATATAAAGATATCTTTATATGTTGATCAAGCAGCGCCGGTTTCGCTCGAAAGCAGGCGCGGATCGATACCCTCCGCCTTGAAGCAAGCGGCCCAGCGCTCGTCGGTGGGCGTGTCGAACAGGATCTGCGCACGCCCCTCCGCCGCAAACCAGCCGTGGCGAGTCATTTCTTCCTCCAGCTGACCGGCACCCCAGCCTGCATAGCCCAGCGCGACTACCCACTGCTTGGGTCCACGCCCCTCCGCGATCGCCTTCAGGACGTCGATGGTGCCGGTCATCGTGCAAACGCCGCCGACGTGAAGCGAATCCTGGCCGCCCCAATCGCTCGAGTGAAGAACGAACCCTCGTCCCGGCTCTACCGGTCCGCCATGGTGGACCGCGCAATCCGGCGCCTGCCCCGGATCGATGTCGAGCTGCTTCAACAAGGCTCGAAACCGCATCCCGGCGCGCTTCTGACCGATGCCGATGCCGACAGCACCATTTTCGTCATGGACGCACAACAACGTCACCGATCGCTCAAACCGTGGATCCGCCATTCCAGGCATGGCGAGCAGCATCTTGCCGGAGAGGAAAGGCGGCGTTGTCATTGCACCGACAATGGAATCGCCAAGTGTCGGGAGCAAGTCTTGAGGCGGCTGTTTGACCGTCCTATGGCGCGGCTCGTCCAAGCTTGGAGAGAGAACATGACCATTTCCATTGGCGACCGCCTGCCTGAACTGCCGCTTACCATTGCCGGCGTGGATGGTCCGCAACCTACGACTACCGGCGAATATTTCGGCGGCAAGCGCGTGGCGCTGTTCGCGGTTCCAGGCGCCTACACGCCCACTTGCTCCGCGCGCCATCTGCCGAGCTTCGTCGAGAAAGCCGGCGAGCTGAAGGGCAAGGGCGTCGACGAGATTGCGTGCATCTCGGTCAACGATCCGTTCGTGATGGCGGCCTGGAACAAGAGCGACGGGTCGGAAGACATTACCATGCTGGCGGATGGGAACGGTGCCTTTGCCGAGGCGATCGGGCTGTCCTTCGACGGCTCCAAGTTCGGAATGGGCAAGCGCAGCCAACGTTATTCCATGATCGTCAACGACGCCGTGGTTGAGCAGCTGAACGTCGAAGCGCCTGGCGAATATAGCGCTTCCAGCGCCGAAACCTTGTTGGGTCAGCTCTAAGCGCTTCGCCGCGCAGCCTTATCGGCTCGCCGCCTGTGAACAGAGAGTCGAAACGCTTAGCGCCCTTGGGCGTTTGGCTTGTCGACACCTTTCAAAAGGAGAGCCGAGATGGCGAACAACAATAATCGAAGCAACCGGAACAACAGCAATCGCGACAGCCGTAGCCAGTATACCGGCGGCGCCGTCGTGGACTATGCCCGCGAGCGTCCGGCGACCGCCGCGGTGGCGGCTGCCGCCGCCGTCGGCGCAGGCGTATTCCTCTGGTCGCGCCGCAACCAGATCAGCGAGCAGCTAAGCGGTCTTAGCGACCAGATCGGACAGTGGTCGGAGCAGCTCAGCAGCCGCCAGTCGGGCGATCTTGGAACGACTGGCTCGACCAACCTTGGCAATGCAGGCGTGGGTTCGTCGGGCGGAACTTCCGACCTGTAGACCAAGGATCTAGGTTAATGGGGCGTCTCGAAAGAGGCGCCCCTTCTTGCGTCAAGACGCCAGAAAATGCGCGATCGCCATGCCAAGTTCGGGGCTCGTGACCGAACTCATATGAGTGCCGGGAATTTCGGTGAACTGCGCACCGATCAGTCGCGCTAAATCCTCTGCTGACCCGTTCTCATCATCCTCGCTACCGCAAACGACCAAGGTCGGCATGGTGAAGGCGGCGGCGACGGCATCACTACTGTCGTAGTCGACCATGCTGCCGAGAAGTTGCGTAGCGGCGACGCGGTCAATCTTCATCGTCTTCATGAACTGGACCGACAGCCAATGAGGGTCCCCGCGCTCCACTTCATTGAAGCGCCGGATCGCTTCCAGAAAAAAACCGCTTCGCCGTGACCAATTGGTCAGCACGTCCGAACCAATCCCCGCGAGGACCGCACGTTCGGGCATCATGCCGCCGACCACCGCCTCGAGCACGGTCCGCGCCCCCAGCGAAAATCCGCCGAGCAGGTATTCGGTTAAGTCGAGCCTCGCGATCAGTTCGTGAAGATCGCGGACTAGAATGTTCTTCGGGTAAGCACCGGGATCGTGAGGCTTGCCGCTGAGGCCGTGTGCCCTGAGGTCCGGCATGATCACGCGAAAGCCTTGCTCGGCAATTCTCGCTGCATGCCCGAACTTGATCCAGTTCACCTCAGCACTAGAAAAAAGACCGTGCAGGAGAATAACGGGCGCTCCCTCACCCACTTCGTGAAAAGCAAGCTCGACCCCGTCGGACGCGTTCCAGTGCTGCACCTTCGCAGCTGTCATAGAACGCGAATGCTTCGGATCGTCGCAGTGACGAGCAGCGTTCCCCGGAGCACGCCCGGGAGGTAAACCCACGTCTGCATTCTGGGTGGAACGTCTTGCGATGTCATGCTTGGAGACATGTCAGTCGCACTTCCACTTTGCAACGATGCCGGCGGATGACCACGGCCGCCGCTGAAACCTGTGCAACCTGGATTGCAAACCCTGCACCTACGTACTGGAAAAACTCACGATTTTGGGTCTCTGCGACGACAAAGCCGTGGCACCATGAAACGCGGTTAAGAAAGTCGCAGGAACTGCTTTCTAAGGCCAACCTAGGTTAGCGGGAGCATGATGTTGGCCACGCACGGCATTGAACAGGTCGCCGAAGACGCCATCCGCGCGGTGGCGCGGGACTGCGGCACCTTGTCCATGGAATGCAGCGACGTCTCCGGCTATGTGCAAGGCGTCGCCTCGCGCCTCCAGCAGAATTTGAAAGTGCTCGACCAGCTGGAAGAGGTCACGGGCACCCTGCTCGTTGATCAGGCGCAGGTCGCCGAGGCGACCGACCAGGCGCGACAGCTATCGGAACAGGCCAAGTCCAAGCTTCACCTCGGTCGCGAAGCCATCGAGGCGACGATTGCCGACTTCAAGGGCATTACCGACCTGGTCGTGCAACTCGGCGACCGTCTGGCGGGCTTTGCGGAGGCAATGCACCAGGTCGAGGTCGTGTCGACCAGCATCGAGGTGATCGCCCGCAAGACCAACATGCTGGCGCTGAATGCCACCATCGAGGCCGCTCGCGCCGGCGACGCCGGTCGCAGCTTCGCGGTGGTTGCGTCCGAAGTGAAGAAGCTGGCCCATGACACACGCGCGGCAACCACCCAGATCGCGGCGACGATCGGCGAGTTGAACCGCGAAGCCGGCGCCGTCACGTCTGAGATCCGCCGGGGTGTCGAGCGTAGCCGAGCCGCACAAAGCACGTTCCACGAGATCAGTAACAATGTTCGCGAAGTGGCAGAGATCGTGGAACTGGTCGACCAGCGCACCGACGGCATCGCTAATTCGACGGGGCTCATCCAGCTAAGCGTGGACCGGGTGAAGGCGGGCCTGACCGGCTTTGCCAGTGACATCCGCGTCAACGGCCGCGACCTCGTTAAGGCGGAGGATCGCCTGCATGGGCTGGAGCAGCTTTCCAACACCATGCTCGACACGCTCGCAAACTCCGGGGCGGCTATCGACGATACGCCGCTGATCCTGACGGCGCAGGACGCGGCGCGAATGATCACTCAAGCAGTTGAGCGCGGGCTTGCCGGCAACATGATCACGATGGATGATGTGTTCGACCGCGACTATCGGCTGATCCAGGGCTCCAATCCTGAGCAGTATGACAGCCGCTTCTGCAACTTCGCCGACGCCTATGTCCGACCGATCCTCGACCGCTTCAAAGCGGGGGATCCGCGCATCATCGGCTCGGCCATCACCGACGTGAACGGCTATCTGCCGACGCATCTCAGCGAGCGTAGCCAGCCGCCCAGCAGGGATCCGGTGTGGAATGACGCCAATTGCCGCAACAAGCGCATTTTCATGGACGAGACGACGCGCAAGGCCGTGGAGAGCGACAAGCCGGCCATGCTCGGAACCTACCGGATGGAGCTTGGCGACCGCTTCGTGCCGGTGAAGAACGTCTTCGTTCCGCTCTACTTCGGCGGCCAGCGCTGGGGTAATTTCGAACTCGCCTACCGCGACGACTGAGGTCAGTCGGGCAGCCTGCCCGTCGCTTTCAGCCAGCGCTTCACAACGTTCGGATTATCCTCCGTCCGAATTCGTGGAAGCGCGGATGTGTCGAGCCATGCTTCGTGCATGCTCTCAACGGCATAGTGGTGACGAGGCTTGAACTTTGAGGGATCGTCGAAGCTGGCGACCGTGAGATCCATCGCATCGCTGTCCGGAAATTCGAAACCGAGCGATGTGCCGCATTCCCGGCAATAGGGACGCCGGGCGATCGGCGACGATACGTACCAGTCCGGCTCCTGCTCCCAGCGCACCTTCGCCTTCTTGATGCCCATGAAAGCGATGGAGACGCTGCCGGTCGCCCGCTGACACATGCGGCAGTGGCACAGGTAGGCGTCGTCGCTGTCGGCGTCGGCGGTGAAGCGTATGCGCCCGCAGGCGCAGCCGCCGGTCATTGCGACCGGCGCCGGCACTTACGCCGCCTTCTTCAGGTGCTTGCGGCCAAGCAGCTCGGCAATCTGCACGGCGTTCAGCGCGGCGCCCTTGCGGAGGTTGTCGGACACGCACCACAGCGACAGGCCGTTCTCCACCGTCGAATCCTCGCGCACACGACTGATGTAGGTGGCGTAGTCGCCGACGCACTCGATCGGCGTGACGTAGCCGCCATCTTCGCGCTTATCGACCAGCATCACGCCCGGCGCTTCGCGCAGGATTTCCTGGGCCTGCTTGGCCGAGATTTCATTCTCGAACTCGATATTGATCGCTTCGGAATGGCCGACGAACACCGGCACGCGGACGCAAGTCGCGGTGACCTTGATCTTGGGATCAAGGATCTTCTTGGTCTCGACCACCATCTTCCATTCCTCCTTGGTCGAGCCGTCGTCGAGGAACTTGTCGATGTGCGGGATAACGTTGAAGGCGATCTGCTTGGTGAACTTCTTCGGCTCGGCAGGATCGCCGACGAAGATGTTGCGCGACTGCTCGAACAGCTCGTCCATGCCCTGCTTGCCGGCGCCTGAAACCGACTGATATGTCGCGACGACGACGCGCTTGATCTTGGCAACGTCGTGCAGCGGCTTCAGCGCCACAACCATTTGCGCGGTCGAGCAGTTAGGGTTGGCGATGATGTTCTTCTTGGTGTGCAGCGCAATGGCGTCGGCATTCACTTCCGGCACGATCAGCGGCACGTCCGGATCCATGCGGTAAAGCGAGCTGTTGTCGATCACCGTGCAGCCAGCAGCGGCGAAGCGCGGCGCGTGGATCGCGGTCGCTTCAGACCCCACCGCAAACAGGGCCATGTCCCACCCGGTCGGATCGAAATGCTCAATATTCTGGACCTTGAGCTTGCGGTCAGTGTCGCCGAACTCGATCATGTCGCCGGTCGAGCGCGCGGACGCGACAACGGCGATCTCGTCGGCGGGAAACTGCCGCTCGGCGAGGATGTTCAGCATTTCGCGGCCGACGTTGCCCGTCGCGCCAGCGACTACGACGCGGTAGCCCATGACTTCACTCCTTGTGGATGCGCGCCCGATATGGGGATGGCCGCCAAAAGTCCAGTGTTTGGGATCCCAACTTACTTCGTTGGACTGCCCTTAAGATGCTGGTCAAGGAAGCGTAAAATCGTCTTCCACGTGTGCACCTTGAGCTTTTCGCCCGCTACCGCATGAGTGGCGCCTGGATAGACCATGATGTCGAACGGCACGCCTTGCTGTTGAAGCTTGGCGAACAGCACCGTGCTGTTCTGGAAGACGACATTGTCATCGCTCATGCCATGGATCACCAGTAGCGGATCGCGGATCTTTCCGGCGTCCGCCAGCGCGTTGGAGCGCTCGTAGCTGTCCGGCTCGGTGTTCGGATTGCCGAGGTAGCGCTCTGTATAAGCGGTGTCGTACAATTCCCACTTCGTCACCGGCGCACCGGCGATGCCGGCGGCGTAGAGGCCAGGGTCGGCCTCCAGCATCTTGAGTGTCATGTATCCGCCGTACGACCAGCCGTAGGTGGCGATCTTGTTGCCGTCGACGAACGGCAGGGTCTTGAGGAACTGGACGCCGGCTTTCTGGTCTTCGACCTCGACCCCGCCCATGGCGCGGTTGATTTGCTTCTCGAATGCGACGCTGCGGTTGGCGGAGCCGCGATTGTCCAGCTCGAAGTAGATGTAGCCGCGGTCGACCAGATATTGGGTCAGCGCACCCGACCAGCTTCGGGTCACCGACTGATTATGCGGCCCGCCATAATGTTCGAAGAAGACCGGCGCGCGCTGGCCCGGCTTCAGCCCCGACGGCACCACCATCATGTAGTGCAGGTCGCTGCCGTCCGCCGCCTTGATCGTGCCGTACCGGGTCGGCTCGTGGCTTGCCAAATAGGGGGCATACGGATGCTTGGCGTCGAGCCGGTTTTCTTCGACCCAGGCGATTTGTCGGCCGCTGGTATCGGCGAGATAGACCTGGCTGGGTTGCTCGGGTGATGAGCGGGTGACGATCAGGCGCGTTGCCTCCTCGTCCATGCTCGCCGAATTCTTGAATGCCGGGTCTGTGAGCAGACGGCCGGCTGTCCCGGGCTTTGCCAGGTCGAGGCTGTAGATCTGAGGGGAAACCACGTCCGGGTTGGCCTGATAGAAGATCCGTCCGCCCGCTTCGTCGACGCCTTCGAGTTCCATGACATAGGACTTGCCGTCCGTGAGCCGTGTCCACTGGCCATCGTTGAACCGGTAAAGCTGACCCAGCCCGTCACGCTCCGACCACCAGATGATGCTGCCGTCGCCAAGGATGCGGTAATTGTCGGTGAGATTGATCCAGTGACCGGCCGCCGCCTTGTCGCTGAACAGAAGTCGCGACTTGCCGGTCTTCGGATCGACGGCCAGCATGTCGATCCGGTCCTGGGCACGGCTCAGACGCTGAACGAAGAGCGTCTTTCCATCCTTTGCCCAGTCCACCCGTGCCAGATAGATGTCCTTGTCGACGCCAAGGTCGACCTCGACCTTGTTGCGCCCGTCGGGATCGGTAAGGATCAGGTGCGGAACGATGTTCGGCGTGCCCGCGGCGGGGTAGCGCTGTTCGAACGTCGTCGTCTCTTCGGCACCGATCGAAGTACGGGTAACAATGCCGACATTCTTCTCGTCAAACCACTGAACGGCAATGCGGTCGTCATTGGGCGACCACCAGTAACCAGTGAAGCGGTCCAGCTCCTCCTGAGCGACGAACTCGGCCTCGCCATAATGGACGGTGCCTCCGCCCGGCGTGATCGCCTTGGCGGCAACGCCAACCGGACCTGCCCATAGCTTCTGATCACGGACAAAGCTGACATATTTGCCCTTTGGGCTGATGACGGGGTTGAGCTCACCCTCCTTGCTCTGGGTGAGCCGCTTCACGGTTCCATCAAGGCCGGCGAGGTAGAGATCGCCGTCGAGCGGAACGAGAATTTTCTTCCCGTCCTGCGACCAGTCGTAGGTGACGATGCCGCGAAGGCCGGCAAGCCGCTTACGCTCGCGCTGCATCTTCTCGGCCTCGCTGAGCGCCGCGCCGGACCCGACCGTCTTGCTGTCGACCAGCATGCGCCAATTGCCGCCGTTGGTGTCGAGCGCCCACAGATCATAGCGCTCCAGCTCGTCCGTTCGGTTGCGAAGCATGGTGAGGTAGCGCCCGTCCGGCGACAGCTTAACCCCGCGCGGTGTCGACCCGGCCAACGACGGGCTCGCAAACACCCGCTCCAGGGTAAGCGGCTGCTGCGCAACGCCGGCCGGGACCGGCAGTGCGGCGTGAGCGGCGGTGGTCATCAGGAAGGCGGCGGCGACGGCAAACAGAGGTGAACGCAAGGCACGAATCTTCCTGCAATAGAAAAAGGGCGCCCGATGAACGGACGCCCCTTTGTTGCGCATTTGCAGTGCGTTGAGAAGCTTAAGCGTCGGCGGCTTCGGCCTTTGCAGCTTCCCGGCGCGGGTCGCGGCGCTCGGCGATACGCGCCGACTTACCCGTGCGGCCACGCAGATAGTAGAGCTTGGCACGACGGACGGCACCGCGGCGCACGACCTCGATCGAGTCGATCGTCGGCGAATAAAGCGGGAAGACGCGCTCGACGCCCTCACCGAAGCTGATCTTCCGAACGGTGAAGCTCGATCCGATGCCCTTGTTCGACCGGGCGATGCAGACGCCTTCGAAGTTCTGAACGCGGGTACGGTCGCCTTCGATGACCTTTACGCCGACGCGCAAAGTATCGCCGGGGCGGAATTCCGGAATGGGGCGGGTCTCGACCAGCGCTTCAATTGCTTCGCGCTCAAGGGTCTGGATCAGGTTCATGTCACTTCGCCTTCGTATCTCGTTGCCGCGCGCCAGAGGGCGGTGCCTGCGATGCGCCCCCATGGCGCTCGATCAGGTCCGGCCGCCTTAGCCGTGTATCGTTGACCGCCTGTTCGTGTCGCCACGCGGCAATCTTCGCATGATCCCCCGACCGCAGCACTTCGGGGATCGTGCGCCCTTCCCATATGAGTGGTCGGGTATAATGCGGATATTCGAGAAGCCCCGTTTCGAAGCTCTCTTCCTCACCGCTGGAGGCCGAGCCCATTACTCCGGGAAGCAGCCGAACGCAAGCGTCCAGAAGCACCATCGCCCCGAGTTCGCCGCCCGAAAGCACATAGTCGCCGATGGAAACGGGCTCCACCGGCCGCGCCTCGAAGATTCGCTCGTCAAAGCCTTCAAACCGGCCGCACAGGATGATCGCGCCCGGACCTGCCGCAAGCTCCCGCACGCGGGCTTGTGTCAGCGGCGCCCCGCGTGGGGTCATCGCCAGCATCGGCCGTCGCTGAAGATCGCGGTCCGCCACATGATCGAGCGCGGCGGCGAGCACGTCGGGCTTCAGTACCATGCCCGCCCCCCCGCCGGCCGGAGTGTCGTCGACGCTGCGATGCTTGTCAGTCGCGAAATCGCGGATGTTTTTGGTCTCAAGCGACCAGGTGCCCGCATCGAGCGCCCGCCCCGCCAGGCTGAAGCCGAGCGGACCGGGGAAGACTTCCGGATATAAGGTCAAGACGGTAGCCGCGAACGTCATGCGCCCGGCTAGTCCGGAACTTGCCTCATCACAATCCATTGGGGCGGGATGGACGAACCCCTCGACTGCATCGTGATTGGCGGCGGACCTGCCGGGCTGACGGCTGCCATCTATCTTGCCCGCTTCCATCTCGACATCCTGGTCGTGGACGCCGGCAAGAGCCGCGCTAGCTGGATACCGTGCAGCCACAACCATGCCGGCTTCCCCGACGGCATCAACGGCAAGGAACTGCTTGAGCGGATGCGGTCTCAAGCGCAGAAATATGGCGCCAAGATCGTCCAGGATCGCGTTACCAAGCTGGAGCGGGACGAAGGCACCGGCCTGTTCACCGCTACCTGGGGCTCGGGAAGTCTTCAGGCGCGGACCGTCCTGCTCGCAACTGGAGTCACCAACCGCCGTCCTCAGATGGATGAAGACCTCCACGACGAAGCCATGTCGCGTGGGCTCATTCGCTATTGTCCGATCTGCGACGGCTATGAGGTGACCGACAAGAAGGTGGGCGTAATCGGCAGTGACAGCCATGGCGTCGCCGAAGCCATTTTTATCCGCAGCTATACCGCCGACGTTACCCTGATCGCGCCCGACACCGCGCTGCAGCTCAACGCCGAGGATCAGGAAAAGCTGGAGGCGGCGGGCATCAAGGCGGTGAACGGCCCCGCACAGGCCGTCGCGGCCGCGAAGGACTGCATCGTCATAGAAACCGCTGAGGGCACCTATACTTTCGACAGCGTCTATCCCGCCCTTGGTTCCGACACGCACACGCAATTGGCGGAGATGGTCGGCGCCAACCTGTCGAACGACGCCTGCATCAAGGTCGACGACCATCAGCGCTGCAGCGTGCCGGGCCTATTTGCCGCAGGGGACGTGGTGCTCGGACTTGACCAGATCAGCCATGCCATGGGCGAAGGCGGAGTCGCTGCCACGACGATCCGCAATGATCTGGCCAAGCAGAGCCCGATGCTGCGTGAACCGACCCGCGTGATGGAAGAAGCCGAGAGCGGAAGTTAGGCGAGAAAATCCGGGTCTAGCAGGACGCGGCCATCCTCGAGGTCGGCGATGCCAGGCCGGAAGGGGATTAGCGACTTCCGGCCGTCGGCCTTCTCGACCTCCAACAGATCGCCGGCACCGAAATTCTCGACCGCCGTGACGGTGCCGACCGATGCACCATCAAGGTCGAAGCAGGGCAAGCCGATCAGGTCCGAGTGATAATATTCGCCCTCGTCGAGCGGCGACAGCGCATCGCGGCCGACTTCGATCAGGCTGCCCCTTAGCGCCTCGGCTGCGGAGCGGTCGCCGACACCTTCAAATCGCGCCACTGACGTCTTGCCGCCATCGCGGACGGACAGGAGCCGCCGCGGCTGTCCGCCGACGAGCAATGTTTGGTGGAGCAAGAGGTTGGCAGAGGAATCCGTGAACAGCTTCAGCCGCACTTCGCCCCTAACACCATGGGCGCCGGCAACAGCGGCGAGCGCAACCCTGCCCTCTCCGCCGTCACCTGCATCCGTCATGGCTTACTGAGCCGCGCCTTCGGCGGGTTCTTCAGCGGAAGCGCCTTCGCCGGCAGCCTCGGCGCCCTCGGGCGAGCCTTCGGTGGCCGGAGGCGTGTCGTCGCCGCCTTCGGCCGGCTCCGCAGTGGACTCGGCGTCAGCCGTAGGTGCCTCCTCGGCGGGAGCCTCTTCGGCAGGCGCAGCAGCGGCTGCTGCCGCCGCTTCAGCGGCTTCGGCTTCCTTGGCCGCACGCTCTTCAGCGCGCTCCGTGGCCTTCTCGCCCGGCTTCGCCTTGTTCGGGTTGTTGCGGGCAGCGCGCTCCTTGATGCCGGCGGCATCGAGGAAACGAAGCACGCGGTCCGACGGCTGGGCGCCGACCGACAACCAGTGCGAGATGCGCTCGCCGTCCAGCTTCACGCGCTCGGGCGAATCCTTCGCGAGCAGCGGGTTGTAGGTGCCGACCTTCTCGATGAAGCGGCCGTCACGCGGGGAGCGGCTGTCGGCCACCACGATGCGGTAATAAGGACGCTTCTTCGCGCCGCCACGGGCGAGCCTGATTGCAAGTGCCATATTCTACTTCCTTCTTTCTATTCGCTTATTTCTTAGAAAATTTGTCGAAGCCCGGCGGCAGGTTGAACGGCGATCCGCCGCCAAGGCCGGGCATCGCCGGTCCGCCACCGAAACCCGTGGGCAGTCCGCCACCGCCGCCAAGGCCGGGCAAGCCGCCGCCACCGCCGAAGAGCGACGCGAGCTTCCCAAGCCCGCCCATCTTCTTCAGCTTCTTCATGACCGTTTCCATTTCCTGGTGCATCTTCAGGAGCTTGTTGACCTCCTGAACGGTGCGGCCACTACCCTTGGCGATGCGGATCTTGCGCTTGGCGTTAATGAGGTCGGGCCGCGCGCGCTCCTTGGCGGTCATCGACGACAGCATAGCCTCGAGGTGGACCAGCGCCTTGGTGTCCTGCGCTTTTTCCATCGCGCCCTTCATGCCCTTCATGCCCGGCATCATCGACGCGAGCGCGCCAAGGCCGCCCATCTTCTGCATCTGGCCAAGCTGCATGCGCAGGTCGTCAAGGTCGAACTTGCCCTTGGCCATCTTGGCCGCGAGCTTCTCCGCATCCTCGACCTGGATCGTCTCGGCAGCCCTCTCGACCAAGCTGACGACGTCGCCCATGCCGAGGATCCGGCCAGCGACCCGCTGCGGGTGGAACGGCTCGATCGCATCCAGGCCCTCGCCGACACCGGCGAACTTGATCGGCTTGCCGGTGACCGCGCGCATCGACAGCGCCGCGCCGCCGCGCGCATCGCCGTCCATCCGGGTCAGCACCACGCCGGTAAGATCGACCTCGCCGGCAAAGCCCTTGGCGACGTTGACCGCATCCTGGCCGGTCAGGCTGTCGACCACCAGCAAGGTCTCGGTCGGGCTGGAGGCGGCCGCAACCGCCTTCATCTCGCCCATCAGCGCATCGTCGACGTGCAGGCGGCCGGCGGTGTCGAGCAGGACAACGTCAAAGCCCTGAAGCCGCGCCGACTGCAGCGCCCGCTTGGCGATGTCCACCGGCTGCTGACCGGTGACGATCGGCAGCGTCTCTACATTCGCCTGACGGCCAAGCACCGCAAGCTGCTCCTGCGCCGCCGGACGGGCAACGTCGAGCGAGGCCATCAGGACCTTCTTGCGCTCTTTCTCCGTCAGCCGCTTTGCAAGCTTGGCAGTAGTGGTCGTCTTACCCGAGCCTTGAAGACCGACCATCATGATCACGGCAGGTGGGTTCACCGCAACGTTCAGCTCCGCAGTGTCGGAGCCCAGCATCTCGATCAGTGCGTCGTTGACGATCTTGACGACCATCTGCCCCGGCGTGACCGAGCGCAGCACTTCCTGGCCGACGGCCTTCTCGGTCGCCTTGTCGACGAAGTCGCGGGCGACGGGCAGTGCCACATCCGCCTCGAGCAGGGCCACGCGCACCTCGCGCATCGCCGAGCGCACGTCGGCCTCGCTGAGCGCGCCGCGCCCGCGAAGCTTGTCGAAAACATTGCCGAGCCGGTCGCTCAGACTATCGAACATGCACTCACTCCTGCCGATGATCCGCGAGCCATATGGGACCTGTCCCTGCCGGAACGAGGGCCCAAACGGAAAAACGCCGGCGGACGAAACCTCGTTGGCCGGCGTGCGCCCGTGGACGCGTCATCGATGTCATGCCTTTGGAAAGACGAGCGCGCCTCTAGCCGAAAGCGCCAACCGTTTCAACTCACTCCGGTTTGGGCCCGCGCGGCTTGCCCCGCCCGGTCTGCCGCCACCGGGCCGCCCGCCACCCGGCCGATCTCCGCCAGGGCGCCCACCGGGACGTCCGCCGCCGGGGCGATCCCCGCGCGGACGATCGCCGGCTCCACGCCCGGGGCCGCTGCGCGGGCGGTCGCGGTCGAACCGGCGGTCGGGGATTGGGCTCGCCGGGCGCTGCGGAACGGTGCTGCTTGGCGCCACCGAATAGCCTTCCTTCAGCAGCCTCGTGAACGCGGCCCGCACGCTTTGCCCGATTGAGTCCTGAAGCTCCTTCGGCAGGTCGGCAAAGGTGGCATTGCGATGCAGGCTCTGCACATCCCGGAGCAAGGTATTCGGCACGCCCTTGGACGCGGCCTTCAGCGCATCCACGCCGTCGACGATGGCAGCGAACAGGATTTCCTGCATGATATCGGTGGCGGCTTTAGGCATCGTTGCTCAACTCTCATGGCGGCCGAAGGTGGCACGTCCGGTGGACACTTGTGCCCTCGCTCCCTAAGTCGCGCGGCACAGATGAAGCGCCACTTCCACAAGATGCATGGGTTGGGCAATGACTTCGTGATCGTGGACGCACGATCCGAGCCGTTCAGCATGTCTGCGGATCGCGCGCGCGCCATTGCCGACCGCCGCACCGGGGTCGGCTGCGACCAGCTAATCGTGCTCGAGCCTTCCGACGCGGCCGACCTCAAGATGCGCATCTGGAATCAGGATGGAGGAGAGGTCGAAAGCTGCGGCAATGCTACCCGGTGCGTCTTCGCGCTAACTGGCGTCGGCTCGGTCGAGACTGGCGGCGGGCTGCTTCATGGCAGCAACGAGGCCGGGGACGTCGAAGTGGACATGGGAGAGCCGCGCTTCGATTGGGAAGCGATTCCTCTCGCCTACCCGATGGATACCGCTGCCTTGCCCATGGCCTGGGACGAACTCGCAAGCCCGCGCGCGGTCAACGTGGGCAATCCGCACGTTGTCTTCTTCGTCGATGATCTCGACGAAGTCCCTTTGGAGCGTATCGGCCCGACGATCGAGAATGACGCGGCGTTTCCCGAACGCATCAACGTCAATGTCGCATCGGTTGGGGCTGACGGCATCCGATTGCGCACCTTTGAGCGCGGTGCAGGCCTCACCCTCGCCTGTGGGACCGGCGCCTGCGCAACTGCCGTTGCTGCCATTGCGTCGAAGCGCCTGACCTCGCCGGTCCGCATTACGATGCCTGGCGGGTCGCTGACCATCGCCTGGGAGCCCGGCGGGTCCGTGTTTATGCGAGGCGGCGCAACCCACGTCTTTTCGGGCGAGCTCGATCTTGAGGCGCTGTCATGAGCGTCGAGGCCATCACTCTCGGCTGCCGCCTCAACTTCGCCGAAAGCGAGACGCTAAAGCGCTCGGCGCCGGCGGATGCTGACTGGATCCTGGTCAACAGCTGTGCGGTCACAAACGAGGCCGTCCGCCAGACTCGCCAGGCCATTCGCCGTGCCAAGCGCGATCGTCCGGATGCACGGGTGATCGTCACCGGCTGCGCCGCCGAGCTTGATCCGCAAAGCTTCAGCACAATGCCCGAGGTCGACGAGGTCCGCACGGGCCACACGGCCGGTCCGGCGCTTGCTTCTGCCGGGCTGCTGCACAAGGTGAAGAGCTTCGTGGCGGTGCAAACCGGTTGCGATCATAGCTGCACCTTCTGTTCCATCTGGCAGGCACGCGGGCCAAGCCGGTCGGTGCCATTCGAGGAGGTGCGCCGGGCCGTTGCCCTTGAAATTGACAGGGGCGCGCAGGAAATCGTCCTAACCGGCGTCGACGTCACCGATTACGAAGGCGGCCTCGGCACGCTTTGCCAGCGCCTGCTCGCCGCTGAGCCGCGCCTTCAGCGCCTCCGCCTCTCCTCGCTCGACAGCGTCGAGATGGACGAGGCATTGCTTGAGCTGATCGCGAGCGAGCCGCGACTGATGCCACATTTCCATCTTTCGCTTCAGGCCGGTGACGACATGGTGCTGAAGCGCATGAAGCGTCGCCATAACCGAGCGCAGGCGGTGCGCACGGTTGAGCGCATCAAGGCCGCGCGGCCGGACGCCACCATTGGCGCCGACCTAATCGCCGGCTTTCCGACCGAAACTGAGGATATGGCGCTGAACACATTGAAACTGCTGGACGATTGCGACGTGATCGCCGGTCACATCTTCCCCTTTTCTCCGCGCCCGAACACGCCCGCCGCCCGGATGCCGCAGGTCGAGCGGGAAATCGTCAAGGCTCGCGCTGCCCGCTTGCGTGAGGCGGCCGCAGTCCGTCGCGCCGGCTGGCTGGAAGCTTTGGTGGGCAGCCGCCAGCGCATGCTGGTCGAGGCGCCCGGCAAGGGGCACACCGACGCTTTCGCACCGGTTCGGCTCGACGGTGCAGCGCGCGGCGAGGTCCATGACGTGCGGATCAGCGGCGTGTCGACTGGCGAGCTGATCGCGGTGCCCGCATGAGCTGGCTCGATCGCCTGCGGGGCGGGTTCGCCAAGACAGCGGAGAAGGTCGCCGACAATCTCACCGGCCTCGCCACCAAGGCGGCACTCGACACATCGACCCTGGACGACATCGAAGAGGCACTGATCGCCTCCGACCTCGGCCCGGAGGCGTCGAAGCGCATCCGTGATGCCATCGCTGCCCGCCGCTACGAGCAACTGGACGAACGCGGCCTTCGGACCATCCTTGCCGAGGAGATCGAGAAGATCTTAGCGCCGGTCGCCAAACCGCTGGAAGTATACGGTTTTCCTCGCCCACACGTGATCCTCGTCATTGGCGTCAACGGCTCTGGCAAGACGACGACGATCGGCAAGCTCGGGGCCTGGCTCAAGGACGAGGACTATGGCGTCCTGCTGGCCGCTGGCGACACCTTCCGCGCGGCCGCAATCGAGCAACTGAGGATCTGGGGCGACCGCATCGGCGCGCCCGTCATCTCCGGCAAGGAAGGCGGCGATCCCGCCGGCATCGTCTTCGACGGCGTCAAACAGGCAACCGCCACCGGCGAGGACGTGCTGATCGTCGACACCGCGGGGCGGCTCCAGAACAAGACCCACCTGATGGACGAATTGTCCAAGATCCGCAGGGTGTTAGGCCGGCTCAACCCCGATGCGCCGCACGACGTCCTGCTCGTGCTCGACGCCACGACGGGACAGAACGCGCTTGCGCAGGTCGAGGTGTTCAGGGAAACGGCGGGTGTGACGGGGCTGTTGATGACTAAGCTGGACGGCACCGCTCGCGGCGGTGTTATGGTGGCCGCCGCCGAGAAGTTCGGGCTGCCGATTTACGCCATCGGCGTCGGCGAAGGCGTATCTGACCTTCGTCCCTTTGATCCCCGCGCGGTCGCCCGTGCGATCGCCGGACTGCCGCCCGAATGAGCGAGAAAAAGGGATCGAGCTGGACCCTGCTGCTCGACTATGGGCCGCTGCTGGTCTTCTTTGCCGCCTACAAGTTCGCGGGATCGGGGCTCCAGGGAACGCTAGCCGCCACCCTCGCGTTCATGGTCGCGGCAGTGATTTCGATCATCGTCGGTCTGGTCGTCGTGAAGCGTGTGTCGCCGATGGTGTGGCTGTCGACCGCGCTGATCGTCGGCTTCGGCGCGATCACGCTCTATCTGCGCGACCCGAAATTCATCCAGATGAAGCCGACCATCATCTATCTGCTGTTCACAGCCACGCTGTTTGTCGGCCTGCTGAAGCGAAAGCCACTGCTCAAGTGGCTGTTTGGCCCCGTCTTTCCAGGGCTCACCGACGACGGCTGGCTCAAGCTGAGCCGAAACTGGGCGGTCTTCTTCCTGGTCCTTGCGGTCGCCAACGAAGTCATGCGCGCGACGGTGACCTTCGATACCTGGCTGACACTGAAGGTCTGGGGCGTATCGATCGTCTCCTTCATCTTCGCCGTCGCCAACATGCCGATGCTTCTGCGCCACGGACTGGATACCGACGCCAAAAATGAAGTCGCCAAGGGGGCGCCCGTCGAATGAGCGAAAACATCCTCTCGATCCGCGGTCTGCGCAAAGCTTACGCGTCCGGCACGGAGGCGCTGAAAAGTTTTGACCTCGATATCCGCCGCGGCGAGATCTTCGCGCTCTTGGGACCCAACGGCGCCGGCAAGACGACGCTGATCAGCATCATCTGCGGGATCGTAAGGCCAACGTCCGGCGAGGTGCTGGTCGACGGGAAGAACTGGCAGAGCTTCTACCGCGAAGCACGCAAGCGGATCGGCCTTGTTCCTCAGGAACTTACGCTCGATGTCTTCGAGCCTTTGATCAACACCGTGAGCTTCAGCCGCGAGCTGTTTGGCCGCAAGCCTGACGGCGCGAGGGTCGAGGAGATCCTCAAGTCGCTGTCGCTGTGGGACAAGCGCAACAACATCCTGAAAGACCTGTCGGGGGCATGAAGCGGCGCGTGATGATCGCCAAGGCCCTGGCCCACGATCCCGACATTTTGTTCCTCGACGAGCCGACCGCCGGTGTCGACGTCGAGCTTCGGCGCGACATGTGGAACCTGGTCCGGCAGCTTCGCGAGCGCGGCACCACCATCATCCTTACCACCCATTATATCGAGGAAGCGGAGGAGATGGCCGACCGGGTGGGCGTGATCAACATGGGCGAACTCATCCTCGTCGAGGAGAAGAACGAGCTGATGAAGAAGCTTGGCCGCAAGGTCCTGCACCTCCAGCTCGCCGAGCCACTGCAATCGGTCCCCCCGGCGCTCGCCCAATGGAACCCGCAGTTGAGCCGGGATGGCAACACCCTCACCTACGAATTCGACGCGAAAGCCGACCGCACCGGCGTCGCATCCCTGATTGCGGTGATGCGGGAGGCAGGGATAGGCTTCAAGGACCTTGATACCAAGCAATCCAGCCTGGAGGACATCTTCGTCGGCCTCATCCACCAGCAAAGGGCAGCGGCATGAACTGGCGGGGCATCGGAGCCATCTACAAGTTCGAGATGCACCGCTTCCGGCGGACGCTCTGGACCGGGCTCGCGGTGCCGGTCATTACCACCTCGCTTTATTTTATCGTGTTCGGCGCGGCGATCGGCGGCCGCATCAGTGAGCTCAACGGCGTCGACTACGGCAGCTTCATCGTGCCGGGCCTGATGATGCTGTCGCTGTTCAACGAGAGCATTTTCAACGCTAGCTTTGGCATTCACATGCCGCGTTTTACCGGCACCATCTACGAAATCCTCTCGGCACCCTTGTCAGCGGTAGAGACGGTGATCGGCTATGTCGGCGCCGCGGCCAGCAAGGCGATGATCGTTGCGCTGGTCATCCTGGCAACCGCCAACCTGTTCGTCGACGTCCACATCGAGCATCCCTTATGGATGCTGCTCTACCTAGTGCTGGTCGCCACAACCTTCTGCCTGTTCGGGTTCATCGTGGGCATTTGGGCCAAAGGGTTCGAGCAGCTCCAGATCATCCCGCTACTGGTGGTGACGCCCCTCACCTTCCTCGGGGGCGCCTTTTACTCGACCGACATGCTCGGCCAGCCCTGGCGCACGATCACTTACTTCAATCCGGTCGTCTACCTTATCAACGGTTTCCGCTGGACTTTCTTCGGGCAGGCAGACGTGCCGGTGGGCGTCAGCCTGGCGGCGACCTTCCTCTTCTTCCTGATCTGCCTTTCCACCATCTGGTGGATCTTCAAGACGGGCTATCGCCTCAAACAATAAGGGCGGCAGCCGAAGCCACCGCCCTCCTGTAACCGATCCTGCGCAGCTTAGCTCTGCTGGTCGGCCCGCGTTTCGCCGGCGCCGTCGAGGTTTTGCGCGACGAAGTCCCAATTGACGATGTTGCCGAGCACCTTTTCAGCAAAGTCCGCGCGGACATTGCGGTAATCTATGTAGTAGGCGTGCTCCCACACATCGAGGGTGAACAGCGGCTTCATCCCCTCATAGGCGACCGGCGTGTCTGCATCGTGAAGCGAAGTCACCTTCAGCTTGTCGCCGTCAAGCACCAGCCAAGCCCAGCCATTGGAGAAGTGGCCGACTGCCTCCTTCTTCAGCGCCGCAAGCAGGTTCTCCGGAGTGCCGAAGCCTTCCTCGATCAACTGCGCCAGGCGGCCGGTCGGCTTCTGTCCTTCGGCGGGCGCTAGGCAGTGCCAATAAAAGGTGTGGTTCCAGATCTGCGCGCTCTGGTTGTAGAGGACGTTTTCACCCGCGCCCTTGGCGTGGCGAATGACGTCCACCAACGAGCGGCCGTCCAGACCCTTCTCCGCGATCAGCTCGTTGGTGCGCACGACATAGGCGTTGTGATGCTTGTCATGGTGATAGGTGAGCGTCTCGGCGGACATGAACTCGCCAAGCGCATCCTTCGCATAGGGTAGTTCCGGGAGATTGAAGGGCATCGTGCTTGCTCCTGTCGTTGAGGTTTGCACCGCCCCTACGCCGACCGCGTTGCAAGTCAACGCGGGGTTGGCCCTCTCTAAAGCCCAATTTTCTCGAGCGCGGATTCCAGCTCGGCGTCGACTTCGGTCCGATCCTTCGGCGAAAGGCGGTTGAGTACGGTTTCCAGTCTCTTCTGGGCGACCTGCAGCGTCTTGTGGCGCACTTCACGAACGACATTGGTTCGGTATGACGCGCTTTCGCCCAGCAGCGCGGACCATTTCGCCTCCTCCGACGCAAGAACCGCAAGCGCAAGCCGTAGGCCGTCGCGCTGACCGCGGGCGTAATCTTCCGAACTTGCCTGAGGTGCCGGCATCCACTGGGTCCCGGGCTTACTCACAACCCACGTCAGGCCGCTTCGCCGTCGAGAAGCTTGTGCCGGCGGAGCGCGTGGCGAAGCTGGTCGTAGCTTAGGCCAAGAGCGCTTGCGGTCGCACGCTGGTTGAAGCGGTTGCGCGCCATAGCGTCTTCAAGCAGCGCCCGCTCATAAGCCGCAACGGCGCCGCGGAAATCATTGGTGCTGGCGGGCGGTTGCGGTGCGGCTGCCACGGCCTCTTCGAACGGGGCTGCGCTGACGGCAGCAGATTGCGGCACGGAAATCGTTTCGCCAGCCGCGAGCGGTGCCCACGGCGACTGGAAAGGATCGAACTGGATGGCGTCGACGGACCGTTCCGGATCTTCCCATCGGTACACAGCACGTTCCACTACGTTTCTGAGTTCGCGGACATTGCCGGGCCACGCGTAGTGCTCGAGTTCGGCCATTGCCCCGGCGCTGAACCCGGGCCAATTGTCCCACTCCAGCTCTGCCGCCATCCGTCGCGCAAAGTGTTCTGCAAGCAGTGGGATGTCATCCTTGCGCTCCCGCAGCGGTGGCAGCGTGACGACTTCGAACGACAGGCGGTCGAGCAGGTCGGCGCGAAAGCGACCCTGGTCGACCAGGGCGGGCAGATGTTCGTTGGTTGCCGCGACGATTCTGACGTCGACCTTGACCGGCTTGGATGCGCCGATGCGGGTGATCTCGCCATATTCGACCGCCCTCAACAAACGGTCCTGCGCGGGCGACGACAAGGTTGCAAGTTCGTCCAGAAACAGCGTTCCGCCATCGGCTTCCTCGAACCGTCCGTGGCGGGTCTTGCCGGCACCGGTGAAGCTGCCTGCTTCATGACCGAACAGTTCCGCCTCGATCAGATTCTCGGGCAGCGCAGCGCAGTTCATCGTGACGAGCGGCCCCGACCAGCGCGACGACAGATGGTGAAGCCGTTCCGCAATGAGTTCCTTGCCAGTCCCGCGTTCGCCGATCACCAGCACGGGCCGGTTGAGCTGCGCGGCACGGCTCGCCCGCTCAACGGCATCGAGAAAGGCAAGGCTCTGGCCGACGAATTGGTTGGCGCGTTCCACTCACCGAAACTTGGCGTGCTTCACCATCACTTGGCAAGATATTTCACAGCAGAAAACAGCCATTTTCTCATATTTCCGCCACTCTCATGAGACTGGCACGGTCCGTGCTTAAGGTTAGGCACAGGCCTGATGAAGTTTTTGGAGTGCCGAGAATGAGTGTATTTTCCCGAGCACGGGACATTTTCGCGGCGAACATGACGGAGATGCTCGACCGCGCCGAGGATCCGTCGCGGATGATCCGCATGATCATCCTGGAGATGGAAGAGACGTTGGTTGAGGTCCGCGCCTCCGCCGCTCGGTTGATCGCCGATCATAAAGACATGCAGCGCCAGCAGCGCCGCCTCGACGAATTGCAGGAAAGCTGGACCGAAAAGGCCGAGCTCGCATTATCGAAGAACCGTGAGGATCTTGCCAAGGCTGCGCTGATCGAGCGCCAGAAGGCCGCTGACATGGCGGACGCGCTCAAGGCTGAGATGGGCGGCCTCAACGAGACGCTCAAAGGCTATGAAGCCGATATCGCCAAGCTGCAGGGCAAGCTGCGTGAAGCGCGCGCGCGGCAGAACAGCATCGCCAACCGCTACGAGAGCGCGGTCACTCGCGCCAAGGCGCGCGAGCTGATGAACGGCAATCGGGCGGAAGACGCCTTCAGCCGCTTCGACCTGCTCGAACGGCGGGCGGACTTCGCCGAGGGCCGCGCCGACGCGCTGGGAATGACGGGGCCAAAGAGCCTTGAAGAAGAAATCGCGGAGCTGAAAGCGTCCGACAAGGTCGACGCTGAACTCGAAGCTTTGAAGGCGGCACTGGCCGCGAAGGGGAAGTAATCACATGGAAGGCGAATTCATCATCCCGATCATGGCGATCGGAATCCTGTTTCTGGGGTTGCCGTGGCTAATCTTCCATTACGTTACCAAGTGGAAGCAGGCGGCCACCCTAACCCAGGGTGACGAGAAACTGCTCGACGACCTGTACGAAGCGGCACGCCGGCTTGACGATCGCCTCTGCACCATCGAGCGCATCATGACGCTCGAAAATCCCGACTGGAAGCAGCAGTGCCTGCCCGGTCGTGAAAGCACCCGCCTGCTGAAGGACGTTGAGTAATGGCCAACGACATTTTCGAACGGCCCGACCTTCAACCGCCGAGCCGCACCCGACTTTACCGTGACAAAGCCAACGGCAAGGTGATGGGCGTTTGCGCAGGGATTGCCGACTACGCAGGGTTCGACGTGACCTTGGTCCGGGTCTGCATGGTTGCCGCGCACTTCCTCACTGGCGGCGGCACCATCCCCTTCTACTTCGTCGCGGGTCTGATCATGCCGCGTAAGCCGGCGGAGTTCGACTATGCAGCGCCCGAGGAACGCCAATTCTGGCAAAGCGTTCGCCAATCCCCGTCCCGCACGGCTCGCGACATTCGCTCGCGTTTGCGCGAAATCGACCGGC
The DNA here is from genome assembly GCF_011300455.1 of Sphingomonas piscis. Lineage (NCBI taxonomy): Bacteria > Pseudomonadati > Pseudomonadota > Alphaproteobacteria > Sphingomonadales > Sphingomonadaceae > Sphingomonas > Sphingomonas piscis. The sequence continues at coordinate 2,543,851 of NZ_CP049869.1, read as the reverse complement.
GGCTCGCCGACGTCGAAAGCTATGTAACCACCGAGAACCGGTCGCTCGCCCGCGAAATCGAGCAGCTCCGCTAAAAACAAGGGGACTCAAGGCATGAACCCGGATGTCATGAAGCTTGTCCAATTGCTGATGGGACTGCTTCCCTTCATTGTCGTGATCGTGGCGGTCAGCGTCGGCGGCTCGCTGCTGTCCACCTGGCTCAAGATCAAGAACGGCTATCCGCTGCAGAATAGCTGGGGCCTTCCGATCCATCCCAAGTCGGATCAGGAGTCGATCGAGCGGATCAAGCTGCTGACGAACGAGAATGCGCAGCTGCGCGCCGAACTCGGGTCCATCAAGGATCGGCTAGAAACGGTGGAGCGGATCATCACCGATCAACCGTCGAAGCTGGCCCGGGAGATCGACGCACTCGCGCTCGGGAAAGGAGGGAATGCGTGATCAGTCCCCTTCTTATCCCGATCCTCGGCATCAGCTGCGGTCTCCTTGCTATCATCGGTGGTGTGTTCATCAAGCCCTGGTTCCGGCTGAAGGAACGGCAGCTGGAGATGGAAGCCAAGCTGGTCGCGGAGAAAGCCGCGCAATATGCCGCGCAAGTGGAGCGACTTGAGAGTCGCGTCAGAGTCCTCGAACAAATCGCCACGGATAGCGGCGTACAGACCGCCGCCCAGATCGAAGCTTTGCGTGACCGCCCCAGGCTTCAGGCGAAGGATGAATTGCAATGAACCCCTTTGAGTTCGTCCTCATCATCATCGGCATGTCATTTCTTGCCGCCATCATCATCAAGAAAATGGAACTCGGTCATGGCCGTGGACGGCGCCAGCGCGGCCTCAACCACCCTTTTGAGCAACCCACCGGGAAGGAGAGTGCGGAAACGCTTCGCCTCCGGCAGGAGGTCGCGGAACTCAAGGAGCGGCTGAAGGTGCTGGAGCGGATCACGGTCGACAAGGAAAACAGCCTGTCCCGCCAGATCGACGAACTGCGCGACCGCTAGAAGCGGCCAGTCACGGGTGCTAGGCGCCTGCAATGACACTGCCGCCACTTCAAGACCTCCTCGACGAATATGAGTTTCTCGACGGCGAGGATCGTTACCGGTTGCTGATCGACTTGGGCCGAAAGCTGGAGCCTATGCCCGACGCGATCAAGACGGACGCCACGAAGGTGCGCGGCTGTTCCGCTTCGGTCTGGGTCTATCCGACGCCGCAGCCAGACGGTCGGCTCCACTTCCTGGCCGACAGCAACGCCGCAATTACCAAGGGCATCGTCGCGCTGGTGCTCGCCGCCGTGCAGGACAGGCCGGCATCCGAGGTCGCTGCGATGGACATCGCCGCCGCGCTCGCCCCATTCGACCTATCGCGGCAGCTCAGCGCCAACCGGACGCAGGGCGTTCCAAACATGATCGCGCTGGTGAAGGATACCGCCGAGCGGCTGGCGGCCTAGGCCTTCGTCTCCTGGCGGCGCTCGTCCGCCTTGCGCAGCACGTCATAAGCAGCCTGCACCTGCTGGAAGCGCTTGGCCGCATCCGCATCGCCGGGCTTCAGGTCGGGGTGGTTTTCCTTGGCGAGCTTGCGGTGCGCAGCCTTCACCGCTGCCATGTCGGCATCGCTGTCCAGCCCGAGCGCATCAAGCGCCCGCATCTCGTCGCGGCTTCGTGTACCGTCGCCCGGGCCGCCCCACTGCCATTGCGCCGACTGCCGGTAACCGTTGTTACCCCGCTGTTCATCCGCCTCGCGCCGCGCCGCTTCCTCGGCGTCGAGCCCTGCGAAATAGTCCCAGCCCTTGTTATACTCGGCGGCATGCGCCTCGCAGAAATACCAGCGTTCCGGGCTATTGGGCGCCTTGGGGCGGGCCGGTCACCGACCTCCACGCAGCCTTCACGGTCGCACAGCCGCACCTTCGCAGCCTCCGTTGAGCCGCTGCCGTAGGGCCGCCAACGGGGAAATCCCCAGTCGTTCGATCGCGTCTGCCGCCGAGCCATGTTCGCCTAACTAGTCGTGACCCCCGCCGGTTGCGAGGGGAGAATGCCAGAGGGCCTATAAGCCGGGTTCTGTCCAGCATCTTGCGATGCCTGTGCGACCATTCCTCTAGGGCGTGGGTCGCCCCACGCCTCAAGCAACCAACCCGGGCGGCGAGCCGGAACAGGCCCATCTGCCGCCCCTATTCGGTTTTGCACCCAGTGGGGTTTACCGTGCCGCGCCTGTTGCCAGCCGCGCGGTGCGCTCTTGCCGCACCCTTTCGACCTTACCCGTCCAAGGACGGGCGGTATGCTTTCTGTGGCACTTTCCCTGAGCCGCTTGCGCCGCCCGCCGGGCGTTACCCGGCACCGTTGTTCCGTGGAGCCCGGACTTTCCTCGCCCCCTGCAAGCAGGAGTCGCGGCCGCCCGGCCCTCTGGCCCGACGGCTATAGGCCAAGCGGTATTGTCTCGCAACGAATGGCCGCCTCCTTCGTATTGACGCTCACACGCCAGAAAGGCGCAACGGGAGAGATCAATGGCACGTTCGGCTGAAACACGCGGCAAGCAGGAAACCGCGGCGGCGGAGAAGAAGGTCAAGGCAACCGGCAAGAAGGCCGGCGGTGCTCGCGGCGGAATCACCGCCCCAGTAACCCCCTCCCCCGAACTGGCCGAGATCGTCGGCGCGAAGGACCTGCCCCGCAGCGAGGTGGTCAGCAAGGTGTGGGCTTACATCAAGAAGAACGACCTTCAGGACGCCAAGGACCGCCGGCAGATCAACGGCGACGACAAACTGTCCAAAATCTTCGGCAAGAAATCCGTCAGCATGTTCGAGATGAACAAGCATCTCTCCAAGCACCTCACCGCACCAAAAAGCTAAGGAGAGTGAGGCGGGCGGCGACCAGCCGCCCACCCCGGACCTCAGGCGAGTGGCAGGAATAGCCTGGTGACTTCCATGACGGGTGACGTCCTGTGTCGCTCCTCATGAGCCCTCCTGGTGGGAATGCTCTGCGGCGGCGGAGAGGACCCTGCCTGACCGAAAATGCTCTATTCGGGCCTCGGCAGCAGCAGTGAGAGGAGCTTAGCCCGGCATTCCCCGTCGATGATACCATCGATGATGTTGGGCCGGAATCGCCGCTGGAAGGCTATCACCGCTTTCGTTTCATCGGTCACGTCGTAGCCGAACCGCTCGAGCGCGAGGAGAAACCCGGCATCGCTCCAGCAAGGGTCCAGTAGGTCGCGTGTCGGACTGGGCATCGCCAGCCGCCGCTTTGCCAGCGCATCCCAAGGGAACAGCTCGCCCGGATCTTCCTTACGCGCGGGAGCAACATCCGAATGGCCGACGACATTGCCGCGGCCGATACGGTGTCGCTCCTTGATCTCGGCAACCAGCGGGATGACCGAGGCAATCTGCTCATCCGGAAAGGGGCGGTAGCCGAACTCGTGGCCCGGGTTCACGATCTCGATCCCAATGCTGGCTGAATTTACGTCGGTAATCCCGCGCCACCGCGACTTGCCCGCGTGCCAGGCTCGCTTGTCCTCGTCGACAAGGCTGTAGATCGTCCCTTTCTCATCGACGAGGTAATGGCAGGAAACCTGCGCATCGGGCGAGGTCAGCCGGTCGAGCGCGCCTTCGCAGTCTGGCATGCCGGTATAGTGAAGCACGATCATCGAGACCGGCAGCGAACGCTCGTTGAAATTGGGCGATGGTCGCGAAACCGTCTCGATCATGCGCACAACAGGCGCATGAGCTTGGGGAAGGGTCAAGCCCCTAGGGCGGTCCTCACCGGGTTGGTTGCCGGCTTGCCGCCTTCAACGAACTTGTAGAGTCCGCGCGCCTCCTGGTCGGCTTCGAGCAGGCTCGTCGAGCCGATTACCGTTTCGCCCGCGCCCAGCATCAGTCGGCCGTCCTCGGCCAGAGACCTGGTCAACCGATCAAAGGCGGCGAGCCGCTTTTCGGCGCTGAAGTAGAGGAGCACATTACGGCACAGGATGATGTCGAACTGTCCAGGATGCGGAGAAGCTTCAAGGATGTTGTGAACCTGAAAGCGGACCATGCGTCGCAATTGCTCGTTGGCCCGCCAACCCTCGCCCGACTCCTCGAACCAGCGCACCATCTCATTGATGCCCAAGCCCCGCTGAACTTCGAACTGGGTATAGGTTCCACCACGTGCCCGGTCGATCACGTCGGTAGAGACGTCCGTGCCCAGGATGTCCACCGTCCAGCCCGTCCAGAGATCGGGCTTGGACGCGAACAGCATCGCGAGCGAATAGGCCTCCTGGCCGGTGGAGCAGCCGGCCGACCAGATGCTGATCCGCTTGGTCCGTTCACGCGACTGACGAAGCTGGGGCAGCGCATGCTTGGCCAGCAGGTCGAAAGGTCCGCGGTCACGGAAGAAATAGGTTTCGTTGTTCAACAGAGCCTCCACGACCATGTTCGACAGGGCCGGTTCTCGTCCCATCACAAGGATGGTGATCAGTTCATCGAGTGTCCCGATGCCACGCTCCTTGAGCAGGCTCGACAGAGCGGTCTCGATCCGCCAGCGCCGGCTCATGGTCAGCTGCTGGCCGGTGCGCGCCTCCAAAAGGCCGGCAAGAATGCGGCTGGAGCTATCGCTTACCTGCATGGATCGGTCTCGACACGGGACGCCACTCGTCGAGCAATCTTCTCCGGCGGCAGGACCGCACTTGCAAAACCTGCCTCGAGGACCGCGCGCGGCATCCCCCAGACCGCGGACGTTGCCTCGTCCTGGGCGAGCACGGAGCCGCCGGCAGCGACAAGGCTGCTCGACCCCTCGACCCCGTCGCGGCCCATGCCCGTGAGGATGATGCCAAGCGCGCGCTCGCGGAAGATCTGGCCCACGGACGCAAGCATCGGGTCGACCGATGGCAAGCAGCCGCTCTTCACCGGGCCTTGAACAAGGTGCACGACGGGAACGCCGCCTGAACGGGCGACGGTCAGATGGGAATCGCCGGGCGCGATGATGATCCGGTCGGGAAGCAGCTGCATCCCTTCTTCGGCAACCAGGGCCTCGCGCCGGGCGGTCGCTCCGAGTTGCCGCGCGAAGATGGGCATGAAAGGCCCGGGCAGATGCTGCGTGACCAAGATGGGGATGCCGATCTGACGCGGCAGGTGCTGAAACAGAGTGTCGAGCGCGTGGATTCCGCCAGTGGAGGCACCGATCGCGACAAGGTCGATGGCACCGGCCGTCATTGCCCGCAGCGGGGGCTGAGCGCCCGCGATCACCGGCTGGAACGATGCGGCCTGCTGGTGATTGGCGAAGCCGATCGCCTTCAGCTTGCTGACGAGAACTTCCGAAAAGCGGCCGGCGAAACGGCTCGTGCCCGGCTTTGGCATCGTGTCGGTAGCACCGAGCGCCAACGCAGCGACAGTCTCCTCCGCCCCCTCTTCAGCCGTGGACGAAACGATGATCACCTTCGCGCCGGCGGCGGCATCAAGGATCCGCGGAATGGACTTGAGCCCGCCCTCACCCGGCATGTCGAGGTCAAGCAGGACAATGTCGACGCGGACCGCGGCGAGCGCCTCCAGAGCATCCTCCGCGGTCCCGGCGACGGCGACGATCTCGAACGCCGGGTCCGCCTCGATCATCCGCGTCAGAACGGCGCGGGCGACCATCGAATCGTCGACAATCATCAGCCGGATGCGCCGGCCTCCGCGTGCGTCGGTCCGGCGGTCCGGCGTTCTAGCGAGCGCCCGTTCCACGCCGGAGGCCTTACGCGACGCCGACGAGCTGAAGCTTGATGTGCAGCGTTTCGCGGTCGAACGGCTTCATCACATATTCGTCTGCGCCCGCTTCGAGCGCCGCGCGGATGTGCGCCATGTCGTTTTCGGTGGTGCAGAAAACGACCTTGGGCTGATCCTCATGACCGCGCTGGCGAAGCAGACGGAGAAACTCCATTCCGCTCATCACCGGCATGTTCCAGTCGAGCAGGACCACGTCCGGCATCTTGGACTCGCAGCGCGTGAGCGCTTCCTGTCCGTCTCCCGCTTCCTCGACTTCAAATTCAAGGGTTTCGAGGATGTGCCGGGCGACCTTGCGGATCACCTTGGAGTCATCGACGATCAAACAGCTTTTCATGCCTTGGATTCCCGCATTCGCCATATTGGCTGTTTAAACAACAAGGGTAACGAAGACCTTAAGCCGCCTTGGCTTCCGGTCCGGCGATCAGCGCCATCACATCGAGCAGCAGCATCGGTCCCTGCTCCGTTTCGACCATTCCGGTAGAGACCCGCTCCCAGCCTGAACCCATCCCGGCGCGAACCGGCTGCGGATCCGACGTTGCGGCAAGCACGTCCTCGACCGTGTCGACCGTCAGGGCATAGTGATGGCCGTCCAGTTCGATCACAACCGCCTCGCGGACACGTTCGGTCTGCTCGCTCTTGCCCAATTCCAGAGAGCGGCGGCAATCGATTACCGTCAGGACACGGCTGCGCAGGGCCGACAGGCCGGCGACGTGCGGTGCGGCGCGCGGGACCGGGATCAATGTGTCGAGTTCGACAACCGATTCCACTGCCGACGCAGGTAGTGCGACGCGTTCGCCCCCGATCTTCGCAACGAGCAGCAATTCCTTCATCACTTGCCTCCCGCGCTTGCGGTCTTGAGCGCCATCAGCAGCCCGGCGCGGTCATAGCGGTAGATGCTCGCATCGTCGGCGCTGCCGGTTTCCGGCGTCGAGCGCAGCCGGATCAAGCGGCCTCCCTCCTCGGCCGGAAGGTCGCTGCCCTCCGATGCAATGACCAGATCGGCCTTTTCCTCTACCCCGTCGCCGATGACCCGATAGCCGGCAGCCTCGACGATCGGGCGGAGCATGTTCTGCATCCAGGGATCGTCGCTCGGCAATTTGCAGACCGGCATCTTCTTGCCCCGGCGACCGCCAGCGCGATGGGTTGCGAACAGCCAGTGGGCATCGACCAGTTCGGCCGGCTCACCGCCGATCAGCGTGACGCCCGCAACTTCACCCGGCTTCTCGGCGCCGATCACGTCGCCATCGATGCTCGCCATGTCGATCACTTCATGGAACGCGTAGCCGATCTCGCTTTCGCCATCGTTGAGGCGGAACAGGCGGATCTTGTCCGCAGGCAGATCGACCCCGTCGGCTCCAACGAGCGGCAGGATGGATTCGCCGAGCTGTGCGCGAAGCCGTCCCGCGCTTTTCTTGATGGATGCGATCGGGACTTCCTCGATCCGGTCGACGATTGCCAGACGCATCGCGCGGCGGCTTCCGTCGAGGCCGCGGAACAGCAACACCGGCACTTCATTGTCGTTCTGGGCGGCCTGGCCCTCGGCAACCCGGGCGCCGCGCTCATGCATCTCCAGCTTCACACCGGCAACTGTTGCAAGTCCGGCAGGGTCGAACAGAAGGATTGGGCTGCCATCGTCTGCGAGGGTCGTGCCGGCGTAGAGCCCGGTCGCCATTACCGCTGGCGCGGCCGGTTTCACGACGAGCTCCTCGTGATCGTCGATCCGGTCGACGGCGAGCGCATAAAGGTCGCCGCCCGCCGGGCGGAGCACGATCAGGGTGCGGGCGTCGGAAGGCAGGTTGCTCTCCAGGCCCAGCACATCGGCTAACGCCACTTCGGGAACGCGGCGGCCGCGAATCGTTGCAATTCCGGCGCCGCCGACCTGCTCCCGGGTCACGCTGTCGCCATTGGTGCGCACGATTTCTTCGATCGCCGACCTCGGAATGGCGAAATGTTGCCCGCCGATGGTCAGGGTGAGCGCGGGGATGATGGTCAGCGTCAGCGGGACGCGCAACGTCATGCGCGTTCCTTCGCCCAGGCGGCTGTCTACTTCGACGATGCCGCCAATTCGCTCGACGTTCGATCGCACAACGTCCATGCCGACGCCGCGCCCGGAAATGGCGGTCACTTCCTTGGCGGTCGACAGACCGGGTTCGAAGATCAGCGCCAGCTGTTCGCGTGGGCTGAGGTGTCCTGCATCCTTCTTCTCGATGCTGCCGGACGCAATGGCCTTCTCGACCAGCCGCTGGCCGTTGATGCCTCGACCGTCATCCTGGATGTCGATCAGGATCTGGTTGCCCGACTGGCGTGCCGATACCGAAAGAATGCCGATTTCGCGCTTTCCGGACTTCAGTCGCTCTGCGGGAGTTTCGATCCCGTGGTCGACCGCGTTACGGATGATATGGGTCAAGGGATCGCGGATCATTTCGATCATCTCGCGATCCAGCTCGACATCGCCGCCGTCGATATCGACCAGCACCTGCTTACCCAGCTCACCCGAGAGGTCCCGAACCATCCGCGGCAAAGCCACGAACAGGTTCTCGATCCGCTGCATGCGGGTGCGGGTGATGGAGTCGCGCATCTCCGCAATGATCAGGGAAAGGCGTTCGAAGGCGCCGTCCACGGCCACATCGCCCGGCGCTTCGCGAAGCCGGCGGGCAAGCTCGTTACGGGCCAGCACCATGTCCGACACGCCGCTCATCACCCGGTCGAGCAGTTCAACCGAAAGGCGGATCGTCCGCGGAGTTGCCGTCTTGCCGACCGTGCCGTCAGCAACGACCGCAGCCGTGGGCGTTGCCGACGTCTCGGCTCCAGGCGCCAGGGCATCGATCAAATCGCTATCGTCACCATCGGGGATCTTTTCGCCCGCTTCAATGGTGCCGATCATCTCGCCGATGCGGTCGATGACCGCCAAAACGGCGCTGACCAGTCCAACGTCTGCCGAGCGACGATTGGCGCGAACGTCTGCCAGCGCATCCTCGGCCGCATGGCTGAGGTGCTCGAGCCGTGGAAAATCGAAGAAGCCGCAATTACCCTTCACCGTGTGGACAAAGCGAAAAATGCTGTCGAGGCGGGCGCGGTCGTCGGGCGCTGCTTCCCAGGCGACGATCTCGCCGCCCAAGGCTTCGAGCATCTCCCTGCACTCGGCAACGAAATCGGAAATCAGATCGTCCATGCGTGCCTCAAGTCCCCGCTCCTGCGGATGACCTTATGGCCGCGAGGTGTTAACGCTGAGTTAGCCCTGTCCCGAGCTTGTCGAGGCGGCCTGAGGCGGCAGCGTTACGCCGATCAACAGAAGTTCGTCGTGGGGATCGGAGAGCTGCAAGGTACCCCCCGCTTCCTGCACGAGATCGTGCGCCAGCCAGGCTCCGGCGGCGCGTGGCTCGACGGTCCCTGCTGCGCCGCGCTGAAGCGTCTCACGGAAGCTTGGGTCGAGCAGCAGCCGCGGCCCTTCGGCCCGAATCACCATTTCGATGGTTCCGTCGCGGCTCTCCGCGCCGATATCGAGGCGCCCGCCACGCACGAGCGCGTCGCCGGCGATCATTGCCAGATTGAGCAGAAGCTTCACCGCGCCCTTCGGCAGCTTCGCATCGCTCACCATCCAGCCGAGTTCAATCCGCTTTTCCGCCCCATACAGGCCTTGCAGAGCGGCGTGTGCTTCGCGGGTGTCGATCGCCTCGCCAAACCCGCCGCCGGCGCCGAAAGCCAAGCGAAAGAATTTCAATTTGTTGGCCGACGCCCGGGCGCTTTCCCCAAGCAGTTCCAGGCACTTGTCGCGCATTTCCGGATCCTGCTCGTCGGCAAGCAGTTCGAGACCGTTATTCAATGCTCCCACCGGCGACATCAGATCGTGGCACAAGCGGGAACACAACAGGCTGGCGAGATCGACTGGGTTCATGGCCTCGCGTGATGCGGCAGAGTGCGGGCAAGCGCAAGCACAGCAGCGCTTCCCCAGTGCCTCTGCCGCCGCTAAGCCTTGAGCAAATAAAAGCTTGGGAGGGTGTGTTGAAAGCTTCGATGTCGATCGTGGTTGCGGCCATGTTGGCAACTACGGCAGTTCCGGCTGCGGCCGCCCAGTCGGCGAAAAGCGCGTCGGCCGCAACCTTCTCGATCAACAAGGCGCGGATCGACCGAGCGCTTGCGCAGATGGTGAGCAGCGGCCGCATCGCCGGCGCGGAAGCCCTGATCTACAAAGGCGGCCGCGAGGTTTACTTCGGAAGTGCAGGCTTTGCGGATCGCGAAGCCAAACGTCTGATCCGCCGCGACACGTTGTTCCAGATCTTTTCGATGACGAAGCCGGTAACCGGCGTCGCGCTGATGCAGCTTTGGGAAGACAAGCGCTTCGGGCTGGACGACCCGCTTTTCAAATATCTGCCGGAATATGCGCAAACCAAGGTGTTTGCGGGCATGGATGCATCGGGCAAGCCGATCCTGAAGGCTCCCGACCGACCGATCCTGGTGCGCGACATCCTGCGTCACACCGCGGGCTTCAGCTACGGTCCGGGCGATACCTACCCGGAGAAGATATTCGCCCAGGTCGAGCCCTTGAATCTCAATGAAGACCTTTCGGCCTTCAGCCGCAAGAATGCGACTGTCCCTCTACAGTTCGAGCCTGGCACCCAGTGGCGCTACAGTGTGGCGGTCGACGTTCAGGCAGCGTTGATCGAGAAGCTTACCGGCACGACGCTGGAGCAATACGTCCGCAGCCATATCCTCGACCCGCTCGGGATGAAGGAGACCGGTTGGACTCAGCCTGCCGAGCGCTATGCCCGACTTGCGACACCGTACGAGGTCGTGGACGGCAAGTTGGTCCGCCAGCCCGAGGCGGCGATCAAGCGGATGAACTTTTCCGGCGCCAAGCTGACAATGGGCGGTGCCGGCCTCGTCTCCTCCATCGACGATTATATGCGCTTCGCGCGCATGCTGCTCGGCAAAGGCAGCTACAATGGTGTGCGCCTGCTCAAGCCTTCCACCGTCAAGTTGATGGCGACCGATCACCTGGATGCCAGGGTCACCGAACGGCAATGGCTTGGAAGCAAGGGCAGCGGCGGCTTCGGCTTCGACTTCTTCGTCCGCACCGCCCAGCCGCAAACCGCGGCGGAGAACCGCGGTGCGCTCGGCGAATTCTTCTGGGACGGTGCGATGACCACCCTGTTCTGGATCGATCCCGCCAACGATCTTGCTGCCGTTTTCCTGGTTCAGAAGCAACCGTTCGACGGGACTCTTCACCACGACTTTCGAGAGGCGGTTTACGGCCCGTCTTACCTTGGGCCCAAGGGCGACTAGGAGATCTGCCCGATGATGGTGAAGGCGGCTTGGCTTGCGAGTGCGACGGTCCTTGCGATGGCCGGTCTTAGCGCCGCACAGGCCCAGGTCTGGCGATCGGATCAGGGTGACGGCACGTTCCGCAACCCGATTTTGTATGCGGACTATCCCGATCCGGACATCATCCGCGTCGGCGAGGACTTCTACTTCGTCTCGACCACATTCGCGAACGCCCCCGGCGTCACCCTCCTCCATTCACGCGACCTCGTGAACTGGAAGATCGTCGGTCATGTCGTGCCGCGACTGGACGGCAGCCCGAAGTTCGACCTGGAGGACGGCGGCAGTTATCGGACCGGCTTTTTCGCCGCCAGCCTGCGTCACCACGGGGGCACATTCTACATCGCGATCACGCCCGTCGGACACAAGACGCGCATCTACCGAAGCAAGGCGATCACGGGTCCCTGGACCTACAACGAAATAGACCGTGAAGCCTTCGATCCCGGACTCTTCTTCGATGACGACGGAAAAGCCTATATCGCGACGTCGATCGGCTCCGACGGGACCGTCACCCTGCTGTCGCTAAACAAGGATCTGACCGCCGTCACCTCGAGCAAGGTCATTCATTATGTGCAGGGTATCGAAGGCTCCAAGCTGATCAAGCGCAAGGGCACTTACTACCTCTTCAATGCCCTCCCACGCCGGCTTGAGCTTCTCGTATCCCGCTCGAAGAGCCTCGACGGCCCATGGGAAACTCGCCCGCAGATCAGCACCAGCGGCAAGACCGGCGGCCACCAGGGGGCTTTGGTCGACCTTCCGGACGGACGCGACTTCGGCTTCGTCATGTTTGACGCTGGCTCCATCGGGCGGATGACCAACATCAGCCCCGTTCATTGGGTGGACGGCTGGCCGGTTTGGGGGACGCCCGAGCAGCCCGGCCGCGTTCCCGATCGTGCCCTTAAGCCAATTCAGGGGCAGCCATTTTCCGAACCGCCGACTACCGACAATTTCGCAGGCCGTACCCTGGGCCTGCAGTGGCAGTGGAACCACAATCCGGACAATAGCCGCTGGTCGCTTACCCAGCGTCCCGGCTTCCTGCGCCTGCACGCCACTCGCGCTCCCGATCTTTGGAGCGCCCGCAACACGCTGGTTCAGAAGGGCCAGGGTCCACGCGCCCGAGCGACGATCAAGGCGTCCCTCGCCGGCATCCGCCAGGGCGATGTCTGCGGCCTTGGTACCTTCGGCAAGTTCAGCCCCCAGCTTGCGATCTCAGGCGAGTCCGGGGGACGCCGATCCCTGCGCATGCAGGTCACGGAGTCGACAGTCGAAGGTCCCAAGACGGAAGTCCGCGAGCGCGCAATTGCAATTCGCGGCGGCAATGTCTGGCTGCGCACCGACCTGGATTTCACCTCCGACCTGGGCCGGGTCGCGTACAGCCTCGACGCCCGGAGGTGGACCTATGTCGGCGGAACCTTCCCTCTGAAGTTCGACTGGCGGACCGGAACCTTCCAGGGCGAGCAGATCGCCATATCCTGCTACAATCCGGGAGCGAAGGGTGGGTTTCTGGACGTGGACAGCTTCACGCTGGCCAAGTTCTGAGCGGGCTTACCTTCGCCCGAATAGCTTCTCGATTTCGCCATGCCCGAGTTTTACCCAGGTGGGGCGACCATGATTGCACTGGCCCGAGCGCGGGGTGACCTCCATCTCGCGAAGCAACGCGTTCATCTCCGCGACTGAGAGGACGCGGCCGGCCCGGACCGAGCCATGACAAGCAATGGTTGCTGCCACGTGGTCGAGCCGGTCACGAAGGGCAAGCGGTCCGCCCATCTCCGCGATCTCGGCAGCCAAATCGGCAAGAAGCTGCTTGACGTCAGGCTTGCCGAGCGCCGCCGGCGTGCTCCTGACCAGCATGCTGCTGGGACCGAAGCGCTCAAGGTCGAGGCCGAGTTCGGCGAGGTCCGCAATGGCACCTTCGAGCCGGTCGCAGTCGGGTTCGTCCAGATCGACCACCTCGGGCATCAGCAATGTCTGGCGGGCGATACCCTGCCCTTCGCGTGCCGCCCGCATGCGCTCGAGCACGAGCCGTTCGTGGGCGGCATGCTGGTCCACGATTACGAGCCCGTCCTCGGCCTCGGCGACAATGTAGGTGGCGGCGACTTGTCCGCGTGCGACACCGAGGGGGAATTTGGGGACTTCGGCATGGGCCGGTTCGGCGCGCGCGGCGGGTGCGTGATCGAACAGCGCCGCTTCTTCCCGGACCAGAGAAGGCGCACCCCTCGCAAAGGCGGCGGGGGCCCAGCGCTGAGGTAGGTCTGAGAAATCGATTGCACGCGGAGGACGATCAAGCGCGTAGGTCTCGCTCGACGTCCACATCACTGGCGCCGCGGCCTGGGTGCGGGCGGCGCTGCGCTGGCTTGCTTCGTCCAGCGCCGCACGTAGGCCGCCAACGATGAGGCCCCGCACTGCAGCCGGATCACGGAAGCGGACCTCCGTTTTGGCGGGGTGAACGTTGACGTCCACCTCGTCGAGCGGAAGGTCAAGGAACAGGGCCGCGATCGGGTGGCGGTCGCGCGCGAGCAGGTCACGATAGGCGGCACGCAGGGCACCAACCAGCACCCGATCCTTCACGGGGCGATTGTTGACGAACAGGAATTGCTGGTCGGCAGCCCCGCGATTGAAGGTCGGCAGGCTGACGACGCCGGTCAGCGCGAGCCCGTTCCGGTTGCAGTCGATGCCAACGCCGTGTTGTTCCAACTCATGGGTCAGCAGCTCGGCAACGCGTTGCGGCGGCTCGGCGGGTTGCAGGGATAGTATGCGCCGGCCGTCATGTTCGAGGCTGAACGCCACGTCGGCCCGCGCCATCGCGAGCCGACGAACCGCGTCCAGAGCCGCACCATATTCACTGCGCGGGCTGCGCAGGAACTTGCGGCGCGCCGGCACCTTGCCGAACAAGTCCTCGACCCGGACCCGCGAGCCGGGCGGCAGAGCCGCTGGTCCGTCTCCTGCCGGTGCGCCATGATCGACGGCGATCCGCCAACCGTCCTGCCCTCGTGGACGGCTTTCCAGCGTCAACCGCGAAACACTGGCGATGGACGGCAACGCCTCACCTCGGAAGCCGAAGCTGGCGATGCGGTCGATGCTTTCGTCCGGCAGCTTGGAAGTTGCATGGCGCTCCAGCGCCAGACGCATGTCGCCCGGGCTCATTCCACATCCGTCGTCGACGACCTCGATCAGCTCAAGCCCGCCCGCCGAAAGCCGCACCGAGACCGAGCAGGCGCCGGCGTCCAGGGCGTTTTCCACAAGTTCTTTCAACGCGCTGGCCGGTCTTTCCACCACCTCGCCCGCGGCGATGCGGTCGATCAGTTCGGACGGCAGCCTTCTTATTGACATGACCTATGCTCTAGCCCAATCCGAGCCGACCCGCGAAGCGCTGATTTCCTGCAAAATTCAGTTTGCATTCAACGGGAAGATTTAATGAATCGCCCGGCGGGAACGTGCGTTCACGCGGCGGCGAATAGAGCGAGGGACGGCAAAGGAATGTTCTGGACGCGCTGGTTCAAATGGATGAGCCACGACATGGCGATCGACCTCGGAACCGCCAATACGTTGGTCTATGTGCGCGGACGCGGGATCGTCCTCAACGAGCCGTCGGTGGTTGCCATCGAGACGGTGAACGGTATCAAGAAGGTCAAGGCGGTCGGCGACGACGCCAAGCTGATGATGGGCAAGACGCCCGACCAGATCGAAGCCATCCGCCCGCTTCGCGATGGCGTGATCGCCGACATCGACGTCGCCGAGCAGATGATCAAGCACTTCATCCACAAGGTGCACGGCGGCAAGATGCGCGCCTGGCGCTTCCCTGAGATCGTAATTTGCGTTCCATCGGGCTCGACCAGCGTCGAACGCCGCGCGATCCGCGACGCTGCCTCGAACGCGGGTGCCAGCGCCGTCTTCCTGATCGAAGAGCCGATGGCGGCCGCGATCGGCGCCGACATGCCGGTGACCCAGCCGATCGGGTCAATGGTCGTCGACATCGGCGGCGGCACGACCGAAGTCGCCGTGCTGTCGCTGCGCGGCCTTGCCTACACCACCTCCGTCCGCGTTGGTGGCGACAAGATGGACGAAGCAATTTCGTCCTACGTCCGCCGCAACCACAATCTGCTGATCGGCGAAGCCACGGCCGAGCGGATCAAGAAGGAAGTGGGCATCGCCAAGCCGCCGGTCGACGGCATCGGCAAGACGGTCCACATCAAGGGCCGGGACCTGGTGAACGGCGTTCCCAAGGAAATCTCGATCAACCAGGGTCAGATCGCCGAGGCATTGTCCGAGCCGGTTGGCACCATCGTTGAAGGCGTTCGTATCGCGCTCGAGAATACGGCACCCGAACTTGCGGCGGATATCTGCGACCAGGGCATCGTCCTTACGGGCGGGGGCGCGCTGCTCCAGGGACTGGACGAAGTGCTGCGCGACGAGACCGGCCTGCCGGTGACGGTCGCCGAGGATCCGCTGACCTGCGTTGCCCTGGGCACCGGCCGCGCGCTTGAGGAAGAGCAGTTCCGCGGCGTGCTGCAAACCGCGTAAATCGGATCGCTGAACAGTGGCGCCCCCGCGCCCCGGCTGGTCCAGGCGAGCACAATATGGGCTGTTCTTCAGCTTCATCGCGCTGGTTGCGGGCATCATCGTGGGCCTCATCCTGCTTGCTATCTCGTTGCTTGCACCCGACCGCTTCGCATCCCTTCGCGGCGCGGCGCTGGACGCGACGGCACCGATCACCAGCGGGCTGAACGAAGTTAGTGAGACCGCTGGCGGTCTGGTCGGCGGGGCCGGCAATTACTGGGACGCGGCACGACAGAACGGCAAGCTGAAGCAAGAGCGGGACGCAATGCGTCAGCAGCTCGTGCTGGCGCGCACGATCCTTCAGGAAAATCAGCAGCTGAAGGCCACTCTGCGATTGCGCGAGCGGAGCCCCGGGTGGTTGCAACCGGGCGTATCGTCGGATCTTCCTTCGGCAGTCTCCGGCGGTTCGCCATCCTGTCCGCGGGAAGCGGCGACGGTGTCCAGACCCGCATGCCGGTCCGCGCAGCGCAGGGCCTCATCGGCCAGGTTACCGATGTCGGCCGTCTGGCGTCACGCGTGATGCTGATCTCCGACAAATTGAGCCAGGTGCCCGCTACCCTTCTTCGCGGCGCGGTTCCGGTCATCGCCGAAGGCCGAGGCGATGGCACGGTCGCCGTTCGGCCGCTGGAAGTCGGCCAAAACCCCTTTCGGCGGGGCGACATCATCGTCACTTCGGGCACCGGTGGCATTTATCCGCCCTTGATACCCGTCGCGCGGGTCGTGAGGCTTGACGAATATGGGGCGATCGCGATGCCTCTCGCCGATCCTGCGCGGGTCAATTTTGCCGTGGTCGAACAAGCGTATGAGCCGGAGGTTCAGGCCAACGAAACCCGGGATGTGGCAGAGCAGCGCTGATGGTGCGTGCGGCTCTCGGCAACAAGCAGAGGATCGGTCAGGGGCCGCGGCGACTGGCCAAGATCATCCCGGCCTTGTCGGTGGTCGGCGCGTCCATGCTCAACCTGCTCCCGATCGTGTCCCTGACGGGGTGGTATCCGGACTTCGGCCTGCTCGCACTACTTGGATGGCGTCTCCTGAGGTCCGATCCCTGGCCGGCCTGGTGGGCAGCCCCGCTCGGCTTAGCGAACGACCTGATCGCCGGCCTGCCGGTTGGACTTTCGGCGTTCCTCTGGCCCGCCTGCATGCTCATCCTCGACCTGCTGGACCGGCGTACCATGTGGCGGGACTATTGGATCGAGTGGCTGCTCGCCACGCTCCTCTTGATGGCAAGCAGCTGGGTCCGGTGGCGAGTGGATGTCATAACGGGTGCGCAGCTGGAATATAATGCCGCCGTTCCCTCCTTACTGCTCTCCATCTTCGTCTTCCCGATCGCGGCCTGGCTGGTGACGATGGTCGATCGCTGGAGGCTGGGCCGGTGAAGAGTCCCAAGCGCTTCACCTCCGTCCACCAGTCGCTGACTTTTTCGCGGCGAATGACCCTGATCGGCGGCGCTCAGGCTGCCGTCGGCGCTTTGCTGGTCGGCCGCCTGGGCTGGCTGTCCATTGCACAGAACGAGCATTATCAGCTGCTGTCGGAAAGCAACCGCGTCCAGCTGATCGTCGTGCCGCCGCGCCGCGGGTGGCTGGTCGACCGCCATGGAAGGCCGATGGCGATCAACCGCAGCGACTTCCGGGTCGACATCATTCCCGATCAGCTGGAAAATGTCGAACATACGTTGCGCACCCTCGCCCAAGTACTCGAGCTGACGGTCGACGATGTTCAGCGGCTGATCGACGAACTCAAGACCAAGAAGGGCTATCAGCCGATCCAGGTGGCGGAAAACGTGCCCTACGACCGCTACGCGGCGGTCACGGTCCGGTTGCCCGAGCTTCCGGGCGTCCAGCCGATGCGCGGCTTTTCCCGATACTATCCCGACGGTCCAGCCGTCGGCCACCTGATCGGCTATGTCGGGTCGGCCTCGGCCGCCGAATATGAAAAGGAGAAGAACCCCCTTCTCATCACGCCCGGCTTCAAGATCGGCAAGGAAGGACTGGAAAAGACGCTGGAGCCGCGCCTGCGCGGCATTCCCGGAGGACAGCGGGTCGAGCTAACCGCGCGCGGCAAGCTGGTTCGCGAACTCACGCCGAAACCCGACCGCAGCGGCGCACAGGTACAATTGTCGATCGACGCCGACCTGCAGGAATTCACCGCGCGCAGGATGGGTGAGGAAAGCGGGTCCTGCGTCATATTGGATTGCTGGACGGGCGACATCCTCGCCATGGTCTCCATGCCCTCCTACGACCCCAACAACTTCTCGGACGGCATCGGCCGCAAGGAATGGAGCTCGCTGTCGAAGGATCCCCGCAAGCCACTGCTCAACAAGGTCCTCAACTCGCTTTATCCGCCAGGCTCGACGATCAAGCCGATGAACGGCTTAGCGCTTCAAGCCCATGGCATCGATCCCAAGGAGCGGATCAACTGTCCCGGGGGCTACCGTCTCGGCAACCGCTTCTTCCGGTGCCTCGGACGCCACGGCGCGGTCGATATGCACCGCGCCATCGCCAAGAGCTGCAACACCTATTTCTACGCGATGGGTAACCGCATCGGCTACGACAAGATCGCGCCGATGGCGCGCATGCTGGGTCTGGGTCAGAAGTTCGACTTGCCGGTGGTCAGCCAGAGCTACGGAACCGTTCCGGACAGCGCCTGGAAGAATCGGCGCTATCACGACACGAAAGGTTTTCTCGAACGTCCGGACTGGACGAACTCCGACACGCTGAACGCTTCGATCGGTCAGGGCTTCCTGATCCTCAATCCGCTGCAGCTCGCAGTCATGGCAGCCCGAATCGCCTCGGGGCGCAACGTTCAGCCGCAGCTGATCGGGGTGCACAAAAATCCGGCAGCGGCGCTCGACATTCCGCAGGCGCACCTGGATGCGGTACGTGGCGGCATGTGGGAAGTGGTCAACGGCGACGGCACCGCCGGTGCCAGCCGCCTGCCCTTTCCGGATATCCAGATGTGCGGGAAGACGGGCACGGCGCAGGTGCGGCGAATCGCCGGCAGCCAGCGGGGCCAGGGCGGAGATTGGCGTTACCGCGATCACGGCCTGTTCGTCTTCTTCGCACCCCATGACCGGCCGCGCTATGCCGGCGCCTGCGTGATCGAGCATGGCATGGGTGGTGCACGCGCCGCGGCTCCGATCGTCAAGGATGCCCTGACCTTCCTGTTCGACCGCAAAAAAGCGATGAATGCGCTGAGCGGTTTCGAGCAACAGTGGGGTGGCACGCTGGCTGAGCGCAATGCGCGCAGAAACGAGGCAATCAAGGCCGCGGCCGAGATCAAGCCACCGATCCCCGAATGATCTCCTCCGCCATCATTCCCCAGCCGCTCGCGCGCCTGCCGTGGCGCCTGATCTTTCTGGTTGCCGCCATCTCCGGCATCGGGCTCATCACGCTCTATTCGGCGGCGGGCGGGTCCGCCCAGCCGTGGGCTTTGAAGCAGGGCATTACCATCTGCGCCTTCCTCGGAATGGCGATGGTCATCTCCGGCATCAAGGAACAGACGATCAAGGCTTTTGTCTTCCCTGCCTACGCCGCGATCCTGATCATGCTCATCGTCGTCGACATGGTCGGTTTCGTCGGCAAGGGCGCGCAGCGTTGGATCGACCTCGGCTTCATCCGGCTGCAGCCGAGCGAGTTCATGAAGCCGGCGATCGTGTTGACGCTCGCGCGCTTCTACGATCTTCTTCCCGCAGGAGACATCCGGCGGTGGCGGGCGTTGTGGCCTGCGCTTGCTCTTACCGGCGTGCCGGTCGCCTTTGTGATGCTACAGCCAGACCTTGGGACGTCGCTGATGGTGCTGTTCGGCGGCGCGGTCGTCATGTTCGTGGCCGGTTTGCCTATGTGGTATTTTATTGGGTCAGCAACGGCAATCGCCGCGGCCCTGCCATTGGCCTTCGCGCTGATGCATGAATATCAGCGCAAGCGGGTTTTGATCTTTCTCGATCCGGAAAGCGACCCTCTTGGTGCGGGCTACCATATCAGTCAGTCGAAGATCGCGATCGGATCTGGCGGCATATTCGGGAAAGGCTATCTTAACGGAAGCCAGAGCCATCTCGACTATCTGCCCGAGGGTCATACCGACTTCGCCTTCGCCACCATGGTCGAGGAATGGGGGCTCGTCGGCGGAGTCGTCCTGATCTTTGCTTACTTCATGGTGATCCGATGGGGCATGAAGGTCAGCGTCAATGCGAAGACCCGCTTCGGCCAGCTCGCGGCGGCAGGCCTTTCCGCCACGATCTTCTTCTATGCCTGCATCAACCTGATGATGGTGATGGGCCTGGCGCCGGTGGTCGGCATTCCTCTGCCGATGGTAAGCTTCGGCGGATCGGCGGTAATGACGGTAATGATCTGCCTTGGGCTGTTGATGTCATTCGAACGGCAGCAGCGGACAGGGTCAACGCTCAGCTAAGCGCAATCAACGGTTCCGCTGTTGCGCATGCCAAACCGCCATGCTACCGGCCTGCCGCGCGCCCAGCCACAGGCTCCGGAGCGCTCCGCCAGAATGGCAGTGGACGCATAGCTCAGTTGGTAGAGCAGCTGACTCTTAATCAGCGGGTCCTAGGTTCGAGCCCTAGTGCGTCCACCATACTTGTCAGACACTTAGCTAGGATCTTTGAGCGCGCAGCGCCATCACCTATTGACCGCTTAGTCGCTAGGTAACCTTTAGGAGTGGTTTCGCACTTTGCGGCGGCGCGCGATCAGCTGAGCGGCCCGACTGCCCACTTCAAGAGCCGCTGCCGCATCGGGCCGATAAGGACAATGGGAAGATCGCCCCGACCGGCTCACCCTCAAAAGGGTCAAGAGGTCAGCGCTGGAGAATGAAACCCGGAGGCAGCGGTGAGGCGATCTATAGGGCGACACAATGTCCTTGCGAGACTTAGGCTTAATAGTAGGGCTCTTTTCGTAATCCTTCAGCGTTTGCAGCAGCTCCGACCATTGCGAGGCTAATGAGTCTCGTTCGGATCAACACCAGACAGTTTAGGGTAGCGCTCCTTCAGGAACGCACGGCCCACCGCTCGGGACTCCCTCATTGCCGCCGAATGCCCGACGTGTCGCATCGGTGTGACTGTCGCAAAAGGCTATAGTCGTTCTCTGCCTCAAGTCCAAAGAGGATGGTTGCGACACGTCGTGCTGAGATTGGTCCTCATTGCCAGAAACGTCCTTCTTACCTCCGCGCTTGGGTGGGAAAATCAGGAGTGGGAACGCCGTAGATCAAGCTACTTGGACGAACCTAGCAGAAAGGGTCGACGCATGTGCACCTTTGCACGCTCAACTCCTTCGTGAACCCTTCACATATGAATCTATTCGATCAGTCAGCAAGGCGAAGTCGCTAGTCGTTGCAAGTGCGAAATGGAGGTGCGAACCTTCGCTAAACGTCCGCAACGGGTGTAAGTCGGAGCGGCAAGTAGATACGCATTAACCTACACCGCAGGGGGCGGCTGGCCGTTAAGCCCACTTGCGTGCGCGTCGATACCAGTCCCGCCTGTTCCAGGAGTCTGATTGTCAGCGCCACGTCAAGGGAGTGTTCACGCTCTTCGTTGGGCCCTCCAATTGACTTGATATAGAATGAACGGTGTTCCTTCAGCGAGTCTATTAAAAGACAATTCTCAAAACCACGGCCCCATGTAATCACCGCTATATTTGCTCGTCCAAATTGCGAAAACAACGCGGTGTGCAGGGCGGACCCGATGATGCCCAAGATGAGTGGGGCCTGTTCAAAAAGGGAAATCTGATCACACAGCCGCAAAGTTTCAGGACGAACCACATCGAAGCCGCGCCTCGACAATTCCGCCTCTAGTTCCGGTTCGGCATCGCTCCTACGGATCTTCCCACGCCCCTTGCCGATCACATCCGAAGCGTCAGGCAATCCGGTGCGGCTTAGATAGACGGGTCGACGCCAACCTCTAGCGCCGCTGTTAAGCTTCCTGGCAGCCGCGGTGTGAGGCTCATCAGCAACTGAAAAGGCCTTCCATCGATACTCGAAGGAAGTGCCCGGACAAACGACCTCTCGGAACAGCGTCGGCTCGTCGGCTGGAATGATGCGAGCGGAAAGCCCCAACGCATCGAACACGTCCCTACTGAATTGACGCCAGCCATCTTCGACAGGCGGTCTGGTAAATAAAACAGGGAGTTTAGGAAACATGTCTCTGGCCCACAGCCGCGACATGCTGTCGATTAAGAAATGCCCATAGTGGGGTGTCAGATGCCCTGCGAACAGGACCGGTCCGTCAATGATGTTGAGGTTTGCGGGCACGCCGACTTCCGCTTTTGGTCGAACCCTGAGCTTGTCTTTGAGACGAGCCGGCGCTGCGGGCGAGAGCGTCATCTCTGCGGCCTCGTCAATGCGATGTCCCTCTGTAGTGTAGAGGCTGGCGAGCCCTGGAATGGCGATAACTTCGTGGAGCTTATGGATCAGCGGGAGCCCCGGATCAGGGCGTTGGACGACCTTTTTGAGCCGATGCTCTGCCTCGCCCGGCGCAAAGCCATAAAAATGCCGCCGCCCCATGCCCTTCGATTTATAAGGCGAAGTGAACGTCTGCAACGGGGCGATTGCAGCCCGCTGCTGAACGTCCGCGATGGGTGGATAGCCGACGCGTCAGTGACCTCTTCAATAAAGCCGCGATCGGCATCAGACGATTCAGTCCAAGACAAACTCGTAAGTCGGAGACGCGTTGAACACGTTACCCGTCGCACGATAGCCGAGAGGACCGATCACCGAGAGAGTTGCGGCCATGTCTTCGTCGGTGTGGGCTTCGATGAACAGGCGTGGTTGATCTTCGGCTAATATCCGCGTCATGCCACGAAGGGCGGAGGGTTCGGCGCCTTCGATGTCCATTTTGACTAGCTTGATGCCAGGAGCAACTACTTCGTCCAGCTTCACCGCCTTGAACGGAACAACTCCCTTGCGGGGGAACTCGACCTCAATCGTGTCAGAATCGCTTGCGGCATAAGGGATGACAGTGATCTTGCTCGCTAAGTCGTTCAACTCCGCGAACTCGTTGAGAACACCAATGGCTTCATCGCTCGGCTCCACCGCATAGACATGTGTCGAAGGACATTCGGAAGCAAAGAAGACCGTGTGGTTTCCTATATTTGCGCCCACGTCTAGATAAGCGCCTTCAATTCTTAGTGCCTGAATGTGGCTGAGCATCCGATGCTCATACCAGCCTTCGTTGTGCCAATGTCTGGCGATGATTCCAGTTCGTTCAGGCGGAAGTTTCAGCCATTTCATCCTGTGGATCCTACTTCGAGATAGGACCATAAAGGCTGAGACATTTCTTTTCAAATCCGGTTATGAAGAAGCACGAAATCGTTGGGGCCACTGAATGTCCGCGATGGGTCGATTGCAGACCTTAAGCGGACGTCTTCAATGGGTGGAAAGCGGAGTTCGCCAAGGTAGTTCTCGAACTTCGACATGTCAGTCCGCTATACACGTTAGGCGATGGCAAAGCTTATACTGCATCTTGGCATGCACAGGATTGGCTCAACCGCAACTCAGCCCTCTCTACCCGCAAACAATGGCAATGGGGTCCTTTACCCGATTATCGGCGAACGCCCGTAAAGACCGCATCACGAGGATGCGTTGGACCAGATATTCGCGAGAGAGAGGTTCGAGACACAGGAATTGTTCACCCTCCCAAGCTCAACTCGCCTCTCCATCCGCGAGCATCACCAATCCTGATGAATGAGGAGAGGCTGGCGCGAATAGCGGGATGGAGAAGAGGTTATAAGACAGGCCGCGAACGCCGCTGGCAGCAGGCCTGTGAGCGGCAAAGTGCGCCCCTAACGCTAAGCGCAGAGCCGCCGGAAATGATTTGAGAAGCGTTGGTGCCTTGTAGGCTACTATGTAGTCTACTTAATGATGAGTTTTCCAGTAAAAATGCACTGAGTGACTAGTCAAACGAGTAAGAGCCGTAACGGGGATCCCGCTCCTTTGGCAGTCATCGAAGCTGATGATGGACGTCAGATCGACTTTTTCAAAGTTTGAGAACGCAAGATGAATGCGCTGCAGGAAATCCCGGGTGCCGAACGATCTAAGATGATCGAATTGACCGTACAGCCTGTCGCGCTCCTCATAGGTCACATTTGGGTCCATATCCTCGCGATACCATTCTGAAAAAAACGGAACCACGAAAGCATGAAAACCGCCCACTTCAACAGCGGCATTCATTGCAAGCAAAATCGATGTGAGATCACCAGGAACGTGCTCTAGGACATGTGAGTGGACGAGCCCGCGGGCTCCTCTAGTTGGAAGAAACTCTGTTGAACGCGACAAATCGATCCGCTTAACGGGGACCTCACTCCAGTCATAGTTTTCCGGAGAAAGGTCCGCCGGTGTGTAAGACGCACCGAACATTTCCTGAAGCACACTGCCGACACCTTTTTCCGGGGCAAAGTGGTATACGGGAAGTTCAGAGCCGGCAGGATTGATAGCGCGGAGCGCAAGCGCCATCAGACGGCCTCGCTCGTGCGAACCGCAGCTAATGCACCGAAGCCGGGTCGCTTTTCCTCTAAATGGACCAAACTCGTGGCCGAAACAGATGGGGCAGGTAAGAGTATCAGTTGAGGTTTGTTGCATAGTGTCGCCCCTAGAGACGCTCGGAAAAGGGCGCAAGTTGACTGACGATCAGCCGATGAGTGCTGAAATGAATTCATTTATCAAGCATGAGCCGAGGGTCATTTAGCTGCAGTAGGTTGACGAACCTTCACGGCAACGGATCGGAGATGCTCTCTGCAGATCGAAAGGGCCTTTGGCCGAATGTCCGGGAGGGTTGAAAGCCTTCGGAATTTTGTGTTGACTTGGTGCTTACCCATTCCCCCACCGCTCAGCCTTAGGAACGCCGCGTTGCGCAGCCGAGAACTAACAAGCTGGCAGCAGTGTCAATCCGTCTCGCCGTTTTGCCGCACTTGCCCCGATTTTGATCAAGCCTCGCCTGATACTCACTGGGAACACGCCATTGAGCTTGCTCACAACAATGCTTAGGATCTCAGCGGTTCGCTGTGCTCCTCACTGCTCAGGTAAGATTGCTGATCCTGCGTGATGAGGCACTGTTCCCGCGACATCAGATTGACATCTCACGTTAGGACGCTTGAAAGCAATGTTTACGGCTGAACATGAATCGAGCGTTGACAGTAAGGTGGTCACTTGCCCGATTTGCTCAAGTAAAGAATTCGGCGCTTACCGAGGGAAGCCAAACCGCCTTCGATGTGCCGGTTGCGGTTCGCACGAACGAGGACGCTTCCTGGCTTTGGTATTCAAACGTTTAGGCATTAAGAACTCAGGCTTACCCGTCTTTCACTTTGCCCCCGAAATGGGAATGGCGCGGGTGCTTCAGGAACTATTTCATGAGGCCTATGTACCGGCTGACGTCTCTCCTGAATCCTATGATTGGCTGAATACTCCGGTACGCTATGTCGATCTGTCCTCTCCAAGCAAGTTCCTGCCGAAGGGCGGCGTGCAGGGCCTCGTGCATTCACATGTTTTGGAACACATACCTGGAGATTTGACGAGCACCCTTCTGCAAATGAATGAGGCAATCCAGGTGGGCGGATTCCATGCGTTTGTCGTCCCAATCTTTTCAAAATGGTATCGAGAAGACATGAACCCGGAACTTTCGCACGAAGAACGTGATGAATTGTTCGGGCAATTCGACCATCTCAGATCGTTTGGAAGTGAGGACTTTCTTGAGCGTATAGATGTGGGCTTCTCAGGTTTCAAGAAGATCGACCTTACGGAGTTTATAAGTGAGGCTGATTGCGAAATGTCAGCCATTCCTGTTTCATCTTTGACGCAATTGACTAGCCATTCGGTTCACTTCTATCGGAAGATACGCGATTGAAGGCGAGCTCTAGCTATTGATGCCCATGTTGCGCCGCGCTGTCTTATTCACAAGCTTCGACGCTGCGGACAAGTTCTGAATTGAGGGATACCAGCTTGCAGAGCCTTGTAGAGAATTCGGCCTTATACTGGGAGGAACGCTACGCATCGGGCCGTAACTCCGGTGCAGGATCCTATGGCAGACTTGCTGAGTTCAAGGCTAATTTTATCAACAGCTATGTTGCTGAAGCCGGTATTCAAACTGTCTTGGAGTTTGGGTGTGGAGATGGCGCGCAACTCGCTCGCGCTAAATACCCGAATTACATCGGAGTCGACGTGTCTTCGACTGTCTTGAACCTTGCTCAGAGAGCCTTTGATGGAAACGATGCTATCAAGTTTCTTCACGCTGATGCTGTTGAATGCGATTTCAGAGCAGACCTAACGTTATCATTAGACGTCATTTACCACCTTGTTGAAGACGATGTTTTTGAAAAACACATGCAGCAGCTATTCCATCATTCCCGGCGTGCAGTCATCATATACTCAAGCAACCAAGATGGTGTGCTGGCACCGCATGTTCGGCATCGGCGGTTTACCAATTGGATTTCGGACAACCGCGTCGGCTTTGAGCTAACGATGTTCAAATCAAACATGTATCCTTACGATGAGTCAGATCCGAACAACACGTCGTTCAGCGACTTTTACGTTTATGAGGAGTCAAGGTCAGTCGCTCGGAACGAAGTTCGTACTTAACATGGCGGCACACCCCTGGCGCTCACCAACCGTGAATACTTCGCCTGCTTCAACGAACGTCGCGCCGGAAGACGCGTTTGCTTTGCTGATTGCGCCCAACTCAACGCGTTTCCTCGACGAGTTGGAAAACGCAGAACACTGTGTCGTGTTTTTGAGCCTTGATGCTCTTCGGCGTTCCCTTGCTGATGCAGGGCCGCGACTCTTGTCTAAGCCGGTCGTTATTTTGTCTGACGGACATTCGCTGGCTAACGACTACCTCGTGGAGGCCGTTCGCCTACATTGGCGCTTCGGCGGCAAGTATGTGCTCTCGCGTGTCAGATGTGAATATGAGGCAAAAAGTGGCAAGTTGCAGCTCGGGCATCCTGCTCACGCTGAGCTTCAACGTATTGCGACGCTGGGAGGCAGCATGGTCATGCCTCTGGAAGAAGCACTGGCATGCAAGGACGAAGAGCACTTGTTTGTTCCCACAATTGGATTTGCCGTCTGCATCCCTCAGCACCCATTAACCGAGACGGAATTAGAAGAACTCGAACGTGCGTGTACTCCAAGCAGTGATGACGCCAAGGAGCTCGAACGTCTTGCCAAGATGGGTTCGTTGGGCCACCAACATATTCTTAAATTACAACCACAGTCTCGATGGCCGATCGCGAACGAGGTTGAACGTAGACTGCAGGACTTCGATTGTCTGCTCCGGGATTTAAGCTTAAGGGCCGCAGAACTTACGGTGGAAGTCGCAACAAAGACGCTTAGGTCATTTGACGACTATCAGGATGATCTTCTATTTCGATTTGAGCTGGCAGACAGCTTCTTATCGGCTCTTTCGCTGCGAGGAGACATCTTGCTGGTGCTGAATGAAGCAATGCTTCAGAAATATTTCGACTTGTGTCGGCGATGTAGCGAGGCTGATTCAATTGCCAGCAATCTGGTCGTTGTCGCCTCTAAATTATGTCAGCGAGAGCCAGGCGTCATCCCGCCGCTCTTCCAATTTCTTGCCGCTCATCTCTCACCAGTGGCCTTGAACTCAACATTTGCTTTTTGTGCAGGCGAGCTTCCAGTCTCGGAAGAGCATTTCCTTGCTTTGGCAGATAGTATGCGAAGTTTTGCAGACGATACGATCATGGCGTTGCTCCTCACCAGTCTGATAAGGATCAAGCCGGCTTGGCTCATGAAATCCAAAGTACTAAAACGCTTTAACAGGCTACTTTCCTCGAATCAACGACACGTTGTGGAGGCTCAGTTTGGACAAGAGATCTTAGACAAGATTGAGGTTTCCGCTAACATTACAGATCGCTTTCGGGCGGCTGTATTGGAGTTAGACAAGGCGAGAGCGCTGTCTATTATTGCTGACGAAGCGGAGTTTACTAAAGTAGACGTTCGTAAATGGATGGACAGCTTACGGGCGTTGTCCAACGAACTTCGAGAGCTTGGTGTTCGCGTATCAGACTTAGACGGTTTAGGACTGGACGCGGCCAATCGCCAACTGGCGGCAATCATTTTTTCGGATGCCACAGCGGCAGAGCAGCTCCGCGTGTCAGGCCTCTTGGACGATCATGATGCAATGAACGCTGTCGCTTTAAACTTATCAGGTAATGGCGAGATGTTGGACAGCATTATCGCTGAGAAGTGTGCGGCGAGCACGATTACTCCTTTAAAGATCAGAGGCAATTCCACGCTCGATGTGTTCAGTAATGCCTGTTCAACGGCGACAGAGTTACCGCAAATCGATGGACCTCTCGTCTCGGTCATAATGTCGGCCTTCAATCCAGACATGAGTTTGATGGAGGCCGCGCTAAGCTCCGTTTCGAATCAAACGTGGAGGAATGTTGAAATTTTCGTCGTCGACGACGCCAGCGATGTTGATAAGGCCAATCAGATAGCTCGGCTGGTTGCGAAGTTTAACCAGGCTGAGTTGATCCGCCTCAGCACCAACGCGGGCCCTTATGTGGGACGCAATCTTGCGCTTCGTAGAGCGCAAGGAGAATACATCGCCATCCAGGACGCCGATGATTGGTCGCATCCGCAGCGCTTTGCCGCTCAGATTGAGTACCTGTCCCGCAACCCGGCAGCTCAAGTGGTTGCTTCGGAACATATCCGCATCAACGGTGCCGGTCTCGTAGCGCTTGAAGGTCAGTTTGAAGTATTCGGTGACGGCCCAATGACGTCCATGTTCCGTGTAGAAGTGTTCCGCGACGTAGGCGACTTCGCCGCCGTCTGCTCTCGTGGCGACATCGAGATGAGGGATAGGATCATGGCGTACTACGGCTATCAAGCGGTTGCGCACCTTCCCCTGCCGCTAGTGCTTTGCTTTGCCGGCTCTCAGACCTTGTCTCATCGAGCGCTTGCGGAGAAGGGTCCTCACGTCAGACTGTTCCGCGCTAATATGGCTCGCCGCCCTGATCTTAATAGCCTGCGCCGAGATGGAGTGCCTTTACGACTGAGCCACCAAGTGCAGATACCTGTCGGACTGAGGCCTGCAACTACCAGGTTGGCCTGATGATAAACCACGGCTTTGTGGACATCTGCCTGACAACGATCAGCAGTCGGTTAGACAGTGTATGCTTAACCCTCAGGTCTATACTCGAGCAGGATTACGCCGCTTCTCGGGTGAACCTGTATCTGTCGAGAGAGCCGTATCTTCTTGATGAAGGCGTCCCACAGCTTCCGACAGAGATCATCTTACTAGGAGAGGAGTTCGAGGACCGATTGCGCGTGCAGTATACTCGCAACACCGGGCCCTATCGGAAGCTTCTACCCTATCTTGAGGAGAATTGGGGTCTGTCTCGTCTGGTCGTGACTGCCGACGATGACACGATATACCCCAGAAATTGGCTGACAGATCTTCTTGCTGCTCACCAAAGCTTAGGATGCTCGATCGCCTTCAGAGGTCATCGCATGGTAATCGAGGATCAACAATTTGCGCCTTATCGGACATGGATGCGCAGCACTATAGTGCAGAATCCAAGCTTGTTGATTGTTGGCACGGGGAAAGATGGCATCCTTTATGATACGGCGTTCTTCCCAAAGAGCGTGCTGGACATCGATGCGGCGATGCGCTTGGCCCCGACGGCAGACGATTTGTGGCTGCGATGGAATTTGGCACGGAACGGCGTGCCGACGTTCGTGATAAACACGGATTACCGCACCCCGCTCGACGGCGTGAGTTATGACGCCAGCTTGTACATGACTTACAATTCAAACGGCGGAAATAACAAGGCAATTTCCGATCTGGACCAATACTTTCAGCAAACCTTCAACTTCGATCTTAAGCTCGTTGGACAACTGCCCTTAAACGGATTCCTCGATCCGGCTAAGTCCGACGCGCCAGAGGCATTCAAGCATGAGCGCCCGCTCGTTAATGACGAGACCTTTGCTGACGTAAGGTCTGAAGCTGCACTGCCAAGTCGTGTGGGGCTTTCTGAATGTTGGTCCCTCGACTTCAAGGCCATGAATTCGGATGTTCATGGTAAGGTAAATCCCGACCCATCTGGCGGGCTTAGGCTCCAATGGCAGGGCGCGCCAAAGTTTGTTCGCCTATGGCAGAACATCGAGCTTAGCGAGGCTGAGCTAAAGGATGCGGTCGCCGCTGAGATCAATTTGACCCTTGAAGCGAATATTCGGGACAAGGCCATTTTGAATTCTGTGATCATCAAAGAGGGTGAGATGGGCGACGGACTCACCCACAAATTGAAGTTGAGCCCTGCTGTGCTAAATCGCGCGGGAGCTATGCGCATTCGGGCGTACGCCGATGGGCTAAGACTCGGGCAGCAGAGATGTCAGCTACGAATTGAATTCAACCAGTCGGCGCAGGAACTTGTTGTCCGCTCGGTGCAAGGCAAACTTATAGTCACTCCGGTCATCGGGCCAAAATCGACGACCTCTCTGCTGCCACGCTGCAGCCAGCCGGATAGCAGTCAACTGTAGATTGAAGTTAAAGCTTTGTCGTGATCTTCAAACTGGACTCTCCGGACCACTTACGTTTGCTGCAACGGCCTCATTAGTTTCTGCCGGTGTAGCCACAAAGCAAATGTGGCCAGCATATTGCAACATCCGATGATTGATCTGCTTCGTCGACATCCCAGCCTTTCCACCCTTTCGGATGAGTCTCTGGTTCAGCGGCGAAGTCGCGCCGAAGAATTTTGAATATCGCTGATCACGATTGCTCGCAGACCGCATTATAAGGGTTGGTCCATCGATCCCTGGCCGCAGCTGTTCAAGTTTAAGGCCGGCACTCAACAGGATCTTTCCAAAGCCATAAATCGTGAAGTTCCAGAGACTAAACGAATGATATGGTTCTAGCTGTGACACGGACCCAACAAAGGAGCCGCTAGGCTTCAGTACTCGCCTCACGTCCATAAGCAACTTCAAGGGATTTGCGACGTGCTCAAACACTTGATGAGAGAAAATGATGTCAAAAAACTCGGCGTCGTAAGGCAGGTCGGTTCCGTTGAAGGTCTCGAATTGAACATCAGCCCGGCTACGCGATGCGACCTCGGGTGAAACTTCGATGTCCACTCCATAGTACGTCAAGTTCTGATTTATACTCGCGAACAGGTCCACGGCCCGACCGTCGCCTGCTCCTAAATCTAGGATCTTGAGTGCTCGCCGAGATCCTATCACTTCACGAACCAGCCGATGAGATGTGTATTGCTCCGCCACGTCCCCCGGGATCGCCGGTCCAACAGTGTTCCAATAGTCGTCTGACATCGTTCCTCTCATCTGTGCCTGGTCGACGGCAACTTAGCGTGGCCGATCAGATCGCCAGCTGCTTCATCTGAAGTTTAGCTTCCGCCTGAACTCCGCTGCTGAAGCTTTGCACGACTGCCTAATTCCTCAAGCGAAGAGCTAAGTCGGTCAACGCACGCCTACCTTGGACAAGGTGCCTGCTAGCAGACCTGTTCCTTCCTCACCAGTGCGCCGCAGGAGCATGTAGTGTAAGATGGGATGGCTGGTCGGTCGGGGCGTGGAATTTGCGTAGGTATTTCGAAGGAGCCGTACCGCCGCGCCCTCATCCTACAGCTTCTCAGAGGTCAGATTCCAAGCCGAGCAGTCCATCCTTTCGGCCATGTCGACCGCTCTTCGCTGGACCGGTCAAACACCTCAAGCTACAGGCTTTTCATGGGCTTGGATGCGTTTGTTGCGGCCGGTGTTGTGATCGCCACGGTGATCGCGATGGAGGTGTTTGCGACGCTGATCCACCGCTTCGTCATGCACGGCGTGGGCTGGGGATGGCACCGCTCTCACCATGAGCCGTCGACTGGGTGGTTCGAGCGGAACGACCTCTATGCGATGATCTTCAGCTTGATCAGCGTGGGCCTGTTCATTGCTGGGAACAGATGGCCGTTACTGTGGTGGGCAGGCGTCGGGACCGTGGTTTACGGCCTGCTTTACGTCCTGGTCCACGACGGTATGGTTCACCGGCGTATTCCGTTCCCCAGGCGGCGGCTGGGAGCTTATGGGAAGAGGCTCGTTCAGGCGCATCGGCTTCACCATTCGGTTCGAGAGCGGGACGGTGGTGTCTCCTTCGGCTTTCTCTACGCGCCTCCGGTGGCAAGCCTGCTGGCGCGCCTCAAAGGGTCACGGTGATCGTTTCCGCACAGGCTGCAAAGGGTCTGAGCCTCGCCGGTATGATCATCGGCGGCTGGCTCGCGCTTCATATCTGGTCAGTATTCTTCCTGCCGCTCACGCGCGGGACTTACGTCGCCGCGCCCCTTATCGTCGCGCTGATCTGCTGGCTCAACGTTGGCATGTTCATCGTCGCGCATGACGCTATGCATGGCTCGCTTGCGCCGGGGCGCCCCGCTTTAAACCGCTGGGTCGGACGTATGGCACTGCTGCTCTACGCGGGCTTCTGGTACGACCGCCTGATCGCCGAACATATGTCCCATCATCGGGAGCCGGGGACGGCAGGGGATCCGGATTTCAGCGTCGACCACTCGACCAGCTTCTGGCCTTGGTTCGTCACCTTCTTCCGCCATTATTTCGGGTGGCAGCAAATGGCCTTCCTGACGGCACTTACAATTGCCTACCTCTTGCTGGGTGCAAGCTACGCCAACATCCTGCTGTTTTGGGCCCTGCCCGCCATATTGTCCGCCCTGCAACTCTTCTATTTCGGCACCTATCGTCCGCATCGGCAGGAGGCGCATCCATTTGCCGATCGCCACAACGCCCGCACCAATGATTTCGGCTGGTTGGCGTCGCTGCTCAGCTGCTTTCACTTCGGCTATCACCACGAGCACCACCTCGCGCCGCACGTCCCCTGGTGGCGCCTTCCGGCGGAGCGGCGCCGGTCGCTCTCTCGATGATGTCGGCAGCCCGGCGAACACCGCCAGCCAAGGCGATTTCCGCCTGAAGGGCCGCCGCGCTGACGCGGTAGGCAGGATCGGCAAGCGCTGCCGCAACGGCGTCCCGAATTCGACCCGGCGTCCGCCAGCGGTAGAGCACCTCCCCAACCCCCGCCCGTTCCAGCCGCGCCCCGGTCGCCGGCTGCTCAAAGGCTAGGGGCATGCCGACCATCGGCACTCCGAAGCTCAGCGCGTCCATCACTGTGTTGAAGCCGCAATGAGTGATTGCCAGCGCGCTTTTGGCCAGAACGGCTCGCTGCGGCACGAAGCTGCGCACCATCGGATCGCCCGGCAAGCTTGCCGACTGTCGTTCGCTCAGCATTCCACCATGGGCGATCAGCAGACGGAGGTCCAAGCTTTGCACAGCCTTCGCCACCGCTCGGAAGATCGACAGGCGCGAGCCCTGCAGCGTACCGAGAGAGCAGAAGACCAGCGGCTTCCCGTCATTTGGCAGCCCCAGGTCCATCGGCTGATCCCGTTCGCGCAGCGGGCCGACGTAATGGAAGTTCGCGGGCAGCCGCTCTCTTGGAAAATCGAGTCCGCGGACGCATTGGGTCAGCTGCGCCACTTCCGACAATGTGTCCTCGGCGAAGCGAACATCCGGCTGACCGAGACGGACCGCGTGTCGCCGAATGACCTTCGTGATCGGCCGCTCGATGAAGCGCGCAACCCGGTACCCGCCAAGATTGCGACGGATGCCTTTGGGGGTGGGATCGTAGGGCCATGCCAACACAGGCGGCGGCACTCCAGGCTCCATGTTGAGCGGGAGAGCATTGGCGACGTTGACGTAAGGCAACCCAATGGCGCGCGCGACGAGACTGCCCGCCGCGTCTGCCTGGTCGACGATCAGCGCATCCGGCTTCAGTTCCTCCAGCGCGCCCGGAAGGTCGCGACACACTGTGTCGGCAAAGTCCGCAAGGTCCAGGATCAGACGGCGCAGGCTTAGCGGGCCGCCGAGCTTGCCCAATCGCTTGAGGAATGGCTCCAGGCTGCCGTCAGGCCAATCGCTCTCTCCAAAGCTTCTGAACTCGAGGTCCGGTGATAGCTTTCGCCGCATGTCGGGAAAGCCGAGAAAGGTGACCCGGTGACCACGCGTTGCGAGCTCCCGCGCAAGCACGGTCATCGGGTTGATATGTCCGGGAAGCGGCGGACAGGTGAAACCGAAGTACGCCATCAGGGCCGGCGGCGCACCACCGCTTCGGCAAGGCTGGGAACCAGAAAGCCGAGCTTGCGCGCGCGGCCGATCGTGACCCGCTCGTCCCACGCAGCTTCGCCCAGACTGCCTACCCGCCGACCGATGGCTCCATAAATCCGTGCCGCCGCAAGGACCGCCAGGCGGGAACGGAACGGCAGCCGGTTGACGCCCGATCGCGACCGGGCCTCGTACAGGTCGACAAGCCCGACGAGCCGGTCGACCATCGCCAGCAGGCCAGCGCGGTGCTCGGGCGCGAACAGCTCGGCCTGCGGGATGCCGAATTCGGCGAGCCAGTCACTGGGAAGGTAGCAACGGCCATTGAGATGGTCCTCGCGAACGTCGCGGGCGATGTTCGACAGCTGAAAGGCGATGCCGAGGTCGGAGGCGCGCTCCAGCGTAGCCTGGTCGTCTGCCGGCACACCCATGACGATCGCCATCATGCACCCGACCGACCCAGCCACATGGTAGCAGTAGCGGATGAGATCGTGGTGCGTCTTGGGCTGCCAACCGGCCGCGTCGAGCTCGAATCCCTGAAGATGATCGTCGAGCAGGCGCTGCGGGACCGGCCGTTCGCTGAGCAGCAGCGCAAGCGCCTCGAACGGTAGCTCGGCGACGGACTCGCCCCGCACCACCCGGGCCGTCTTGTCGCGAAGGTCCGCCACACTGCCGCGCTCCACCGAGCCTTGCCCCATCACCTGCCCGTCGCACTGGTCGTCGCAATGACGGCACCAGCTGTAGAGCAGCCAGGCACGCTCGCGCGTTTCGCGGTCGAACAGGCGACTCGAAGCGCGGAAGGACTTGGAACCGCGCTGGATGGCGTCGAACGCTCCAGCAACGATCTCGTCGCGGGTCACCGCGCCAGCTCGTCCAGCATCAGCCCCGCCGTTGCCTTAGCGCTTCCGACCACGCCCGGAATGCCGGCGCCCGGATGGGTGCCTGCCCCCACGAAATAGAGATTGGGAATGACGTCGTCGCGGTTGTGAACGCGGAAGTAGGCGCTCTGGGTGAGCACCGGTTCCAGGCTGAAGGCGGAACCGAGGTGCGACTGAAGCTCACTGTCGAACTCGCGGGGCCCGAAATGGAACAGCTGATCGATGCGCCCGCTCAGCCCCGGCATCATGCGCTCCTCGAGGATGGCGATTACCTGCTTGGCATAGGCCGGGCCTTCGACCGCCCAGTCAAGCGGCGCCTTGCCGAGATGGGGAACAGGCGCCAGAGCATAGAAGGTCGCCTTGCCCGGAGGGGCCATGCCTGGATCGGTGGCGGTCGGGTGATGCAGGTAGAGCGAAGGGTCTGCCGCCAGCCGGTCGCCCTTGTAGATATCGTTCAGCAATCCCTTGTAACGCGGTCCGAACAGAATGCTGTGGTGGGGTATGTCCGGCCAGGTTCCGGTCGTGGAAAAATGCACGACGAACAGGCTTGGCGAGAAGCTCTTGCGGCGCAGCGCCTTCGCCCTTTTCTTTCCGCGCGCATGATCCAGCATGTCGTAGGTGCGAACGACATCGGCATTCGACGCAACGGCATCGAACCTACCGGACCAGCCGCTGCGGGTGCGAACAGCGGAGGCCTTGCCGCCGGAGACCGAGATCTCCTCGACCGGATCGTCGAGCCGCAGCGTTCCGCCGAGCCGCTCGAAATGGCGAACCATTCCAGCAACCAGCTTGTTCGTTCCGCCGCGTGCAAACCAGACTCCGCCGTCCCGCTCTAGCTTGTGGATCAAGGCGTAGATTGCGCTGGTCGTCATCGGATTGCCGCCGACCAGCAGGGTGTGGAAGCTCAGCGCCTGCCGCAGCTTCTCATGACGCACAAAGCCCGACACGATCGAATAGACCGACCGCCAGGCCTGGTAGCGCGCCAGCTTGGGGGCGGCGGCAAGCATCGACTTGAAATCGAGGAACGGCACGGCACCAAGCCGCTCATAACCCTCGACGAACACTCCAGCCGAATAGGCCAGGAACTTGCGATAGCCCTCGACGTCACTCGGCTCCAGTTCGCGGATCTGGGCGAATAATTTCTCGTCGTCGTTCAGATAATCGAAGGTGGAGCCGTCCGGCCACGACAGCCGGTAGAATGGAGATACCGGCAACAGCTCGACGTCCACTGCCATGTCGGCACCGGTGATATCCCACAAATCCTTGAGGCAATTGGGATCGGTGATGACGGTTGGGCCGGCGTCGAAGACATGCCCGTCCTTTTCCCAATAATAGGCGCGTCCGCCCGGCTTATCGCGCCCTTCCAGGATCGTGGTCTGGACACCGGCCGACTGAAGACGAATGGCGAGCGCTAGTCCGCCGAAGCCGGAGCCAATGACGGCCGCGCTGCTCACGCCGCCTGCCTCCGCATGGCGCCCAGTGCCCGGCCGATCGGCACAGGCGGTGTTCCCGTCAAAATTCTCAATTTATCGCCCATGGTCAGGTCCGCAGCGTAGAAGCGCCCAATCGTTGCCTCGGGTAGACGGTAGAAATGCTCAAGGACCCGGTACCGCTCGTCAGGCGTTGCGGCGCGAAACAGCATTCGGTTCAACAGCTGGAAGAAGCGCCGCTCGCCCCACAGCGTCTCCGCATATCGTTTAAGCATTTGCTTGATGGCCGCAACGGTGAACTCCCTCTGCGCCGACAGCAGCAAGGCAAGCCGGGCCGCGTCCGGCAGCGAATAGCCGGTCGTGGGATGAAAGAACCCTCCCCGAATGCCGATGGGTGTTGCCGCTGCCGTTTCCCAAAGCGAGGCAATCTCACCTTCGATCACGACAGGAAGCACGCCCCGCTCCGCATCGACCTGCTCGAAGGTGCCGTATCGGGTCGCGAAGCGATCGAGCTCGCCACCAAGCACCTTTTCGTCAAGGTCGGCACCCTCGGAATAATAGGTGTCCTCGATCATCAGCTCGGTCGGGCTGAACGGCAGGAGGTAGATGAAACGATATCCGTCCTGCTGCCGCACCGTACCGTCCATGATCATCGGTCGTTGGCAGCCATGAGGCTCGGCGAAGCGGTAGGTATGACCGACGAATTTCTGCCAGCCGAGCGTCAGCCCATCCATCGCCGTCGGGCCACGCGCATCAAGCACGAGGCCGGCGTCTATCCGCTCTCCGCCTGCAAGGACGATGTGGTCCGCTGATACTTCCGCGATCGGGCTGTTCAGCCGGTACGC
The DNA here is from genome assembly GCF_011300455.1 of Sphingomonas piscis. Classification (NCBI taxonomy): domain Bacteria; kingdom Pseudomonadati; phylum Pseudomonadota; class Alphaproteobacteria; order Sphingomonadales; family Sphingomonadaceae; genus Sphingomonas; species Sphingomonas piscis. The sequence continues at coordinate 2,507,008 of NZ_CP049869.1, read as the reverse complement.
CGATGGTGCCAGCCGCGCCCGGAGCACGTCATCCAGGCGGCTGGAGCGAACGCTATTGTAGCCGATCCTGATGGTGCGCGCGCGCTTGGGAAAGGCGATGTCGTGGTCCGGCCAGTGCTGCGAGATCAACGGTTGAAGCAATGCCTTCGCTTCGGCGTCGACATCGGTGTCGAAGAAGGACCAGACGTGCTGCCCGCCGAAGCGCTCCCCCTGCTCCACCACCACTACCCGGACGTCCGGCCGGCGCTCGAGCATCGCGAGCGCCACCAGCCCTCCGGCAAGACCGCCGCCGGCAATCAGAATGTCTACTGGGTCGGTCACGATAGCGCGGAACATCCAGGGCGGTTGGCGGAAGCTGCCAAGTCCGCGTAGGACGGGTCATGGCCTTTGAACATCTGCTTCCACTCGCCACATCCATTTTTCTTGCAGCGGCGGCGCCGGGCACAACGCTCGATCTGCCGATCTCCAACGCCCGAAACACGAAGGGCGTGTTCCATATCTGCGTCACCGCGGCGGAGCGGCAATTTCCCGACTGCAGCAAGGATCCGGCGGCCATCAAACGAACGGTGGCGGCGACGACTCGAAGCGTGCGCATCGGCGGCATCCCGGCTGGACGCTATGCGGTCACCCTGTTTCACGATGAAAACAATAATCAGCGGCTGGACACCATGCTCGGCATCCCGCGTGAGGGGTTCGGCTTTTCCCGAAATCCCGCTGTTCGGTTCGGCGCGCCCAAGTTCAGGCAGGTGGAATTCCAACTTGTTCCTGGCAACAACAGCCAACCCATCCACCTTCAATACCTTCTTTAGCCTACTGGTGCGGGGTTTCGGTCCTGCATAAAATGGTCGTTGGGTGGGTTGCTGTGAGCGGAACGAGATGCGGCACTCGCCAACGACCATGAGATCCACTTCCCCGCCGCTTCCCTCCGGGCTCCCAACCCTGGATGTCGTGATGGTGGCGCCGCGCGGCTTTTGCGCAGGTGTCCGCCGCGCAATCCGCGCCGTCGAGGACGCGCTCGATCATCATGGGGCTCCGGTCTACGTCCGCCGCGCTATCGTCCATAATCTAGAAGTGGTTCGGTCCCTAGAAACGAAGGGCGCCGTGTTCGTTGAGGAATTGGATGAGGTACCGGAGGGAGGGATCGTCATCTTCTCCGCCCACGGGGTCGCGCCGGAAATCGCTGCTGAGGCGAGGCGTCGAGGCCTCAAGAGCTATGACGCCGTCTGTCCCCTAGTCGCCAAGGTCCACCGGGAGGTCGAGCGGCATCAGCGCAATGGCCGCGAGATTGTGCTGATCGGGCATGAGGGCCATCCGGAAATCCAGGGCACCGTCGGCAGGCTGCGTTCCGCCCACCTGGTCCAGCATGTGACCGACGTCGAGGCACTACCGATCGCGCCCGACGCTCCCGTGGCCTATGCCGTTCAGACGACCTATTCGGAAAGCGATGCCGCGGAGATCGTGGAGGCATTGCGCCGCAGCTTCCAGGACTTGGAAGAGCCGGCGACCAGCGACATCTGCTACGCCACGACCAATCGCCAGCGCGCGATCACCGATACCGCCGGCCACGTTGACGGAGTCATCGTAGTCGGCGAGCATTTCTCGTCCAATGCCTGCCGCCTGACGGAGGTTGCCGCACAGCGCTGCCGGTCGGTGCAGCTGGCCGCCGGTCCGCATGAACTGAACTGGGACCTGCTGTCCGGGCTGGGCTCGGTCGCTATTACTGCAGCCGCATCGACCCCGGAAACCAGCGTCGCCGCCATCGTCGAGGCTCTCCGATCCCGGTTTACCGTCAGGATGTCGGAGCAGGCTGGAATAGCCGAGCAGACGATGTTCAAGCCGGTAGCAATCGCATGAGCACCATCCCCGAAGGCGTTCTTCGATCCAGCTTGCAAGAGGCGATGGCGGACGTCGCCCGCGAAATCGATGCTGCCTTTGAGGCGGAGCTTCAACTCCCCGACGACCCCTCCGCCCGTCTTTACGAGGCTATGCGGCACGCGGCGGTGGGTGGCGGCAAGCGCCTTCGTCCGCTTCTGACTTGTACAGCGGCCGACCTGTTCGGAGTGCCGCGTAGCCAATCTCTTCGCGCCGGATTGGCCGTCGAGTGCATCCACGTCCATTCCCTGATCCACGACGATCTTCCGTGCATGGATGACGACGCGCTGCGCCGTGGCAAGCCCACCGTTCACGTCGCCTTCGACGAGGCGACGGCGGTTCTAGCAGGCGATGCGCTGCTCGCCCTGTCGTTCCAAATCCTCTCTGCCGCGCCGACTCACCCGTCGGCCGAGGTTCGGGCACACCTGGTGACGGAGCTTGCCCGGGCATCGGGAGCCTGGGGAATGGCTGGCGGGCAGATGCTGGACCTCTTTGCAGCCCCGGATGAGCATGATCTGAAGGCGATCACCCGCCTGCAGCGGCTGAAAACCGGCGCCCTGATCGGCTGGTGCCTCGACGCCGGCGCCATTCTCGGGGAAGCGTCGGGAGACGTCCGGACTCACCTGCGCGGTTACGGGCAGAAGCTGGGACTGGCCTTCCAGATCGCCGATGACCTGCTCGATGTCTGCGGCGAGGAGGCGGCGGTGGGCAAGCGCCTCCAGAAGGATGCGGAGCAAGGCAAAGCGACGTTCGTCAGCCTTCTCGGTGTCGAGCGGGCACGGCAGCAAGCCGACCTGCTGATCGAGCAGGCGGTCGAGCATCTTCGTCCGTTTGGCAGCCGCGGGTCGCTTCTCGCCGAGCTTGCCGAGTTCGTCATCGCCCGCGACCGCTAATCCCTACAGCTCTCGCACGACGCGCTTGACTTCCCCTCGTTCGGACGGAACGAAGCGCGCGAACGAAGCAAGGGGAGCGATGTTGAAGATTACCTCGGCGCGGGTGGTTGTCACTTGTCCCGGCCGAAACTTCGTCACCCTTGTGATGGAGACGTCGGACGGTGTTCGCGGGGTTGGCGATGCGACGTTGAACGGCCGTGAGCTGGCGGTTGCGAGCTATCTCAACGACCATGTCATTCCGTGCCTGATCGGCCGCGACGCGCACCGCATCGAGGACATCTGGCAGTATCTCTATCGCGGTGCCTACTGGCGGCGCGGACCGGTGACGATGAGCGCCATTGCCGCGGTCGACACCGCCTTGTGGGACATCAAGGGCAAGGTTGCCGGCCTGCCGCTTTACCAGCTGCTCGGCGGTGCATCGCGCGAGAACGTCATGGTCTACGGCCATGCCAACGGCGTCAGCATCGAGGACACGATCGCGGTCGCTGCCGACTATCAGGCGCAGGGCTACAAAGCGATCCGGCTGCAGTGCGGGGTTCCCGGGCTCCCTTCCACCTACGGCGTGTCCAAGGACAAATATTTCTACGAACCCGCCGATGCCGATCTGCCGACCGAGAATGTCTGGTCGACCAGCAAATATCTTCGGGTCGTGCCCGAGCTGTTCGCCGCCGCGCGCGACACGCTCGGCTGGGACGTCCACCTGCTCCACGATGTCCACCACCGGCTGACCCCGATCGAAGCCGGCCGGCTCGGCAAGGATCTGGAGCCCTACCGTCCCTTCTGGATGGAAGATGCGGTGGTTGCCGACAATCAGGACAGCTTCCGCCTCATCCGCCAGCACACCACCACGCCGCTTGCGGTGGGAGAGATCTTCAACAGCGTGTGGGATGCCAAGCAGCTGATCCAGGAGCAGCTGGTCGATTATATCCGCGCCACGGTGGTCCATGCCGGCGGCATCACCCACCTGCGCCGGATCGCCAGCTTTGCCGACATGTACAACGTCCGCACCGGCTGCCACGGTGCCACCGACCTGTCGCCGGTGTGCATGGCGGCCGCGCTTCACTTCGACCTGTCGGTGCCCAACTTCGGAATCCAGGAATATATGCGCCACACGGAGGAAACGGACGCCGTGTTCCCGCACAGCTACAGCTTCGCCGACGGCGCGCTTCACCCCGGCGATGCACCGGGCCTGGGCGTCGACATCGACGAACAGCTCGCAGCCAAATATCCCTACAAACGCGCCTACCTGCCCGTAAACCGCCTCGAAGATGGGACTTTGTTCAATTGGTAGAGTCGAGCGGCCTGCCGGTCCTCTGCTTCGGCGAGGTGCTACTTCGGCTTAATGCCCTCCCCGGCGTTCGTCTTTCCCAGGCGCGCGACTTCCAGGTTCATGTCGGCGGCGCCGAAGCCAATGTCGCAGCGGGGCTTGCGGCGCTTGGGCACCGGGTCGAGCATGTCACCGTCTTACCGGCCTCCGCTCTCGGCGACCTTTGTCTCGCCGATCTGCGCCGTTCCGGCATCGGCGTCACGCATGTCCTGCGCACCGAGGGGCGGCTCGGCTCCTACTTCATCGAGCATGGCTCCGGACCGCGCCCGGCGGCAATCGTCTACGACCGGGCAGGCTCCGCCTTTGCCGAACATGCGGATCGCATCGCCTGGACGGGACTCGCTGGTGCGGCCCGATGGTTCCACCTGTCGGGCATCAACCTTCCCTTGAGCAGCCAGACCAGCGCGTCCGCCCTGCGCGCGGTCGAGGCAATGTCATCCGCGGGCATCCCCATCTCATTCGACGTCAATCATCGCCCATCCCTCTGGGGCGATCGGGTCGCCGAAGCCGCCAGGCTGGAGCGGCAGATGATGGATGCGGCGGAAGTATTGTTTGCGAGCGCCGGCGATCTCTCACGAGCGCTCGGTCGCTGCGTCGACCAGCAGAATGCCGCCGAGCTTGCCTTCGCCAGCTTTCCCAAGCTTCGATACCTGATCTCCACCCGTCGGGCGCACCGCGGCGACTACGACCAGTCCCTCTCGATGCAGGTACACACGTCCGACGGTGCCTATGAGACCGAGGCAACTCCCGTCGGCCTAGTGGTTGATCGCATCGGTTCCGGGGACGCCCTCGCCGCTGCCGCCCTGGATGGCATTATGCGGGGCGCCTCTCTCCAACAGATCGCCGAAGCAGGTCTTGCCGCCGGCATCCTCAAGATCGGCATTGCGGGCGATCGCTGGGTCGGCACGCGCGACGAGCTTGCCGACTTCCACTCTGGAATTGGCGGAGACGTCAAACGATGAAACGGCTGCTGCTCGCCTTGCTCGCTATCCTGCTGGCCCCATCGGCGGCATTGGCGCAGCAGCCCGACATCACCCTGATCAATGGCGACCTCCGCCCCGGGCTCGACCTTTCCGGTCCGTGGCACTGGTCGGTCGACCCGTACCGCGACGGGCTTGCCGGCTTTCACGGCGGGGAGCCGGGTTCATCGAGCCGCCGCTATGCCGACGTCGACCCGGAGGAGGTCGCGCGCCGCGACCCGCGCGCCCTGTTCGAGCAAGACATGGTCCACTCGCCGGTCGTCACCTTGCCCGGATCGTGGATCGGTCACGACCAGAGCATGCGCTATTACGACGGACTGGTCTGGTACCAACGCACGTTCGCCGCGGACCCAAAACCCGGCAAGCGCTACTTCCTGCGCTTCGGCGCCGTCGATTACCGGGCGATCGTCTACCTCAACGGCAAGAAGGTTGGCGAGCATGAAGGCGGCTTCACTCCGTTCGCTCTGGAGGTCACCGGCACGCTCCGCCCCGGACGCAACCAGATCACCGTCGGCGCAGACTCCGAACGCACCTGGGACACGGTCCCGCCCATCGTCACCGATTGGGAAACCTACGGCGGCATCACCAGGCCGGTGCGTTTGGTCGAGACGCCGCAGACGCTGATCGATGACAGCTGGATCCGGCTGACGAAGGACGGCCGCCTGCGCGCCACCGTCAAGCTAAGCGGCGCCAACGCCGGCGGCCAACACGTTCGCATCATTGTGCGGCAACTCGGCGTCGCGTTCGAGGGGGTGACGGATGCCGATGGAAGCTGGTCAGGAGACGTTCGGGCGCCGTCGTCACTCAAGCGCTGGTCGCCGGAAGTGCCGACCCTCTACGACGTCAGCGTCGAGGCCGGCGGAGATCGGATCGACGACCGCATTGGCTTCCGCACGGTCGAAGTGCGCGGCACGGATATCCTGCTCAACGGCAAACCGATTTTCCTCCGCGGCATCAGCATGCACGAGGAGGAGTTGGGGACCAATCCGACCCGCGCCATGACGCCTGCCGCGGCGCGCGCTCTCCTGTCGGAGATCAAGAACGGCCTTCACGGGAATTTCGTCCGCCTCGCCCACTATCCGCACAGCGATGTCATGACCCGGCTTGCGGACGAGATGGGGCTGCTCGTCTGGAGCGAGATCCCGGTCTACTGGCGCGTGAATTTTGGGCGCGCCGAGACGCTTGCGCTGGCCCGCAAGATGCAGCGCGAGAACATCGTCCGCGACCGCAATCGCGCGTCCGTGGTGCTATGGAGCGTCGCCAACGAGACGCCCGTCAGCCCTGAGCGGAATGCATTCCTCAACACCTTGGTCGCTGACGTGCGACAGCTGGACGACAGCCGCCTCGTCACGGCTGCCTTGCTTGCCCGTCGGGACGAGGCGGGTGGAACGATCACGCAGGTCATCGACGACCCACTCGCCGCCTCGCTCGATGTCATGGCAGTGAATACCTACAACGGCTGGTACAGCGGAGACCCACTGTCCGTCCTGCCATCGATTAATTGGGCTAGCCCTGTTCGAAAGCCGCTCATCTTCTCTGAATTCGGGGCGGACGCGAAGGCGGGGTTCCACGACACGGATAACCAGCGGAAGTTCTCTGAAGAGTTCCAGGCGGAATATTATCGGCAGACGCTCGCGATGGCTGCCAAGGTGCCCTTCCTTCGCGGCATGTCGCCGTGGATCCTCAAGGATTTCCGCTCCCCGCGGCGCCAGCATCCGGAGTTCCAGCAGGGCTGGAACCGCAAGGGCCTCATCTCGGAGTCCGGGCAGCGAAAGCAGGCCTTCGACGTTCTCGCGGGATATTACCGGCAAGTCGGGCAGCCCAGCCGCTGATGGTGCGCCGGGCGATCAGGGCGGCCGCCATCACCATTGCCGCGGGGACGGTGCTCGGCGCCTCACCGCCCTCCACGCTGCCGCTACTCGTCGGCGGGCGGACACTGACGGAGCCTGACGGGAGCCTCTCCTTCGGCTGGCCTGGCACCTACTTCGAAAGCCGCTTCGAAGGATCCGCAGTTCGCCTGCGACTGCACACATCGACGGAGCATATGCGGTTGCTGGTCGACGGCCAGCAGAAGGCTGTGCTCGAGAAGCCGGGCGTTGCCGACCTCACGCTGAGCGGTCTTGGCGACGGTGCTCACGTCGTTCGCCTCGAAAAGCTTACCGAAAGCCAGACCGGCGGCGGGCGCTTCCTCGGCTTCTCGCTGCCAGACGGCGGAAGGGTGCTCTCGCCACGCCCCAAGGCTCGCCGCATCGAGTTCATCGGTGACAGCTACACGGTCGGCTATGGCAACCGCTCGACCAAGCGGGAATGCACGCGCGACGAGGTACATGATCTTACCGACACACAGCAGGCGTTCGGCCCCTTGGCTGCGAAGCGCCTCGACGCGGATTACCGGATCAATGCCTACTCGGGCTTCGGCATCGTCCGCAATTACAACGGGTCTTCCCCCGGCCTCAGCCTTCCGATCATCTATCCGCGCGCCAAACCCGATGTGCCTTCCGCAGCCGCCGCGAAGGACGACTGGTCGCCGCAGCTCATCGTCATCAACCTTGGAACGAATGACTTTTCCACCCCGCTCCATGTCGGCGAGCGCTGGAAGAGCGATGCGGACCTCCGAACCGATTACCGCGCCCGGTACGAAGGCTTCGTTCGGGGCCTCCACGCCCGTCACCCCAACGCCAAGTTCTTGCTCATGGGGTCGGACGCCTTCATCCTCGACGTCCGCCAGGTCGCTGGCCGGTTGAGCCAACTGCCGGGGCTGACCATCGCAACGGTCCAGTTCGGCGACCTCGACCGAATGGGTTGTGACTGGCACCCTTCATTGGCCGACCACCGTAAGCTCACCGAACTGGTCGAGACGGAAGTGGCGGCTCTGAGGCCCTGGTAGCGGGCTTGCACTTGGCGGGCGTCTCCGTAAGGCCGCAATGAGCTCCCCGGGGGCAAGAGCAAAGGGATATGGCATTGAACGTCTTGGTGACCGGCGCAGCGGGCTTCATTGGCGCGACCACAGCAGGCAAGTTGCTGGAACGCGGGGACCGGGTCGTCGGCATCGACAACATCAACGACTATTACGATCCCCGCTTGAAGCAGGCGCGTCTTGAGCGGCTTGCCAGCACATTCGATGACGCTTTCTCGTTCCACCAAGTGGATTTTGCCGATGCTGATGCCCTGCAACGCGTCGCGGATACGTCAGATTTCGACCGGATCATTCATCTCGGTGCCCAGGCCGGTGTCCGCTACAGCATCGAAAATTCGGCCGCCTACGTTCGATCCAACCTGGTGGGTCACTGCAACCTCCTGGAGCTGGCCCGTCAGCGCAAGTCGAGCCACTTCGTTTATGCCTCATCCTCATCGGTTTATGGCGGCAACAAGACACTGCCGTTCCGGGTCGAGGATCGGGTCGACCATCCCCTGTCCCTCTATGCCGCGACCAAGAAGTCGGACGAGCTAATCACCGAATCTTACGCCAATATCTTTCGCCTGCCCGCTACGGGCCTGCGCTTCTTCACCGTCTACGGCCCCTGGGGTCGTCCGGACATGGCGATGTGGATCTTCACCAAGGCGCTTTACGAGGATCGCGAGCTGCCTGTGTTCAACGGCGGCGACATGTTCCGCGACTTCACCTACATCGACGATATCGTCGCTGGCGTTATCGCGTGCCTCGACGGGCCTCCTGCCGACAACGGGCAAATCAAGGCTGGTGGCAGCAGTCAGCCGCACGCCGTTTACAATATCGGCAACAACCGGAGCGAGCATCTGCTGCGGGTGATCGAACTTCTTGAGCAGGAAACCGGCCGCAAGGCCCGGATCAACGCACTACCCATGCAGGCCGGCGACGTCCGGGAAACCTTCGCGGACATCACGGCCATCGAGCGCGATCACGGTTTCGAGCCGAAGACGACGATCGACGAGGGCGTGCCCGCCTTCGTGCGTTGGTATCACGATTATCACCGGATTGGCCGCAACTAGGGCCTGATGATCAGCCCTGGAGCAGGCCCCGCTCCAGCCGGCCCATTAGGGCGCGCGCCGGGCTCTGAACGGGCTCATCCGCCACCACGCCCTCGTCCAGCCGACGCACCCGCGCATAGAGATCGGTGCTGTTGTCGATCAGCTTGCGGGCGGTTTCAGGCAACTGCTTCACCACCTCGGGATCGCTGTCCTGCGCATTGCCCAGGCGACGCTCCGGACGACGCCCATCGCCGCGGCCGATCTCACCCGATTCCACCGCCTTCTGGGTCAGCAACCAGGCAACGATGTGCATGATCCTCGTCGTCACCTTCAGCGACTCGCAAGCAAATCCGACCCGCGCGAACGGCTCCAGCTGGTTCCGCTCGTCGCGCCCGGCCTCATCGAAATAGGAACGCGCCTCGTCGGCCAGCACCAACGCCTCGGTGTAGAGGCTGTCGATGAGCCGCGGCGCGATCCGGACTTCCGGCGGCGAAGGTTCGTCTGATTCGTCCATATCCTCAGGTGAGAATGCCATGTTCGTTCCAGCCTGCAAACGAGCGAACGTCCCGAAAGGAGAAGAAGACGGCTCAGGCGTCCCGAAGCGGGACGGTCAGGCGATGATGTCGGGAACGCTGGCGTCCATGATCAACTGTATCTCGTCCTTCAAGCGCAGCTTGCGCTTCTTCAGGCGTGCAAGCTCCAGCTGATCTCCATCGCCCGACTCCGTGAGCGCCCGGATCTGATCATCCAACCGGCGATGCTCCTGCTTCATCTGTTCTAGGCTGGAATGGTCGTCGTTCATGCTTCCGGCCTGGCCTTAGCCGAAGTTGACGCGAAGCCCAACCATTGCGGCAGGCCAGCGATGAGGTGCGCCCGAAAGGGGCCAGACGGACGAACTGGGGGAAAGACAAGGGCCCCGGATGGTGATTTACTGCGGAGGCTATCACCTGGGTTCAAGAAAGGATGGCACGGATGAACAAGGCTCATGCCGACGCTCTGACTTCGAAACACGCGGCGCTTCAATCGATCATCTCGGAAGAGGAGCATCGCCCCCAACCCGACACGTCCCTTCTTCATCGCCTCAAGAAAGAAAAGCTTCGATTGAAGGACGAGCTGGTCGGCCACTAGGCCGCGCCCTCAGGTCAGTCGTCGCGAGAGACCTTCTCGGTCCGCTCATGCTTCTCCTGGGCCTCGAGCGTCATGGTCGCGATCGGCCGTGCCTCGAGGCGACCTAGCGAGATCGGCTCGCCTGTGACGTCGCAATAGCCAAATTCACCGTCGTATAAGCGACGGATGGCTGAATCGATCTTGGCGATCAGCTTGCGCTGGCGGTCCCTGGTGCGAAGTTCGATCGACCAGTCGGTCTCGCTTGATGCGCGGTCGGCGAGGTCCGGCTCGCGAAGGGAGTCGACCTGAAGCTGCGCCATGGTCTGGCGCGACTCTTCGATGATCGCTTCCTTCCAGGCCTTCAGCTTTCGCAGGAAATAAGCCCGGTGACGGGCGCACATGAAGTCTTCCGTTTCGGAAGGCTGGTAGCCATCCGGAAGGATTAGCCGATCGAACGGCTCTTCACTGTAGAAGTCGGCTAACGCAGTCGCCATATTTCCCTCCCCGTCGCTGCATCCCCCGATGCAGTTGGATTGCCGTCGCCGGCTGTGCCGGACGACCGTTTCAGCCGGAGGCGAAATGTCCTGATTCCCGTCACTTAGACGGAAAGCAGCCAATTCAAGCGGCCCTATAAATGCGCCTTGCAGTCTTAACAAGAACTGACAGAGCTATCGTCGAAAAACCAACACCCCGTGTGGCTAATAGAGCGCTAGTTAAGCCGGTAGCTAGGGATTGAAGGGCAGGATCTACGGCACCAACCTGCCGTCGATGTTGCCGGGCGGGGAATAACGACAGATGAGATAGTCCGTTGTTCGCGACGAGTAGATGGCACAGCCGACATGCGTCGTGGTGCGCCAGACGAGTTGGGAATAATGCCCGACGTGATACCAGTTGCCGGTACTGCTCACGTTCGGGAACACACCCGGCCGAAAGTAACGCCGCTCCGAGATCCAGGTGCCGACCATCTGCTCGGGGGAGAAGGCTCCCCGAGTTCCCATCCACAAATTCTCGCGCTGACCGGGACGGCTCGCCTTGGGAGAGTGTTGGAGACGACCTAGCCGAGCGAGGACGGGACCGTAGCTGCCGGCAGCTTGGGCCAAGCGCATGTCCCATCGCAAAGGCGGGGCGCCGACGCGCGCCCGCTCAGCATTGTGCGCGGCAAGCAAACGCTCCAGGCTAGTGGCGGAGCGCGCTCCCGCGGTGGTCGCTTGGATGCCCGCCAAGATGGGAATTGCCAAAGTTGCTACGCGGATCATGTCATGTCCCTAGGAGCTGGCGGCTCTCCAGAAAGCTGCCGGCTGTGGTGCAGCTTTCTGAACCTTGCCGCGCTCCGGTAAGCGCCGAAGACCCGGTCAAATCCCCGTGCGACCTTCTGGGGCATTCAAATTTTCTATTGCGCGGAAATATGCGACGGTTTTGGCCAAGCCTTCGGCAAGGTTGATTGTTGGCTTCCAGCCAAGCAATTCCAACGCCTTGCTGATGTCAGGCTTACGCTGTTTCGGGTCGTCCGGAGGCAATGGTCGATGGGCGATCGCAACCTGAACGTTGGCAGCTATGCCAACCTGCTGTGCGAGTTGCATCATGGTGAACTCTGTAGGGTTGCCAAGATTGATAGGGCCGGTGACCTCATCGGCACTGTCCATCAGGCGCATGAGGCCGTCCACAAGATCGTCTACAAAGCAGAAACTTCGAGTTTGGGCACCATCACCATAGATCGATATGGGTCGCGCTTGCAGTGCCTGCATAACAAAGTTTGATACAACCCGACCGTCATCCGGGTGCATCCGCGGCCCATACGTGTTGAAGATCCGCGCGACCTTGATCCGCGTTCTATGCTGGCGGTGATAATCGAAGAACAGCGTTTCTGCGCAGCGTTTGCCTTCATCGTAGCAGGACCTAACGCCGATTGGATTGACGTGGCCCCAGTAGTCTTCCGTCTGCGGGTGAATCGCAGGGTCGCCGTACACCTCGCTGGTCGAAGCCTGGAGGATCTTTGCCCCAATGCGCTTGGCAAGCCCCAACATGTTTATGGCGCCATGAACACTGGTCTTCGTGGTTTGAACAGGATCATGCTGGTAGTGGACGGGCGAGGCCGGACAGGCCAAATTGTATATTTCGTCCACCTCGACGTAGAGCGGGAAAGTCACGTCGTGACGCATAAACTCGAAATTGGGATGGCTCAGCAAATGCTGTATATTGCGTTTTGTGCCAGTGAATAGATTGTCCACGCAGAGAACGTCATGCTCCTGGTCCAACAACCTTTCGCAAAGGTGTGAACCTAGAAACCCCGCTCCACCCGTGACCAGGATACGCCTTTGTTTACCGTACAATCGTGCCATGTCGTTCGAAAAGTTCCATATGAGGGCGACGGGCGCTTCTATCCTAGCGAGGCAACAAGCCTGCAATGCTTGAGAGCTAAGCGAGGCTTCGGTGTCAAGACGGACCCGGTGCAAGGTGAAACAAGGCATTTTACCTTCTTGGTACCTATCGCGAACGGAGATTATTCACTCACCTTCCCGTAGCGTTCGGTGGTTTCTTCAAATGGCGGCTACGCCTCAGCGCCGTCCCATCTCTGCTTCGAACAGCTGTCGGCAGCAGCCCCACTTGATGGCACGAGCGGCAATGGGATCACGGACGCGAAGAGTGTTAATGAGTGTAAGCGGATGTTCAAACTGACAATCTGCTTTAAAGCCCCAAAGTCCAGCTTCGAGTTCGACGAGGGGACGGCGCATGGTTTAATCGTCGAGACGTGGTCGTTTTTGCCCGGACTTATCCCCGACATTCACTGGCCAACATCAGACACTGTTCGATGTTCTGGTGGATGTGTCTAAGAACCAGAGCAATCACCCAGCTCCCACGCAGTAGAGGGAGCAACCTACATGATCACGCAGTCACCTGGATCCGCGATCCGCGAGCCTGATCCACAGCAATCGTTCGACCTGGCCGCGGCTGAGCAGCCTGTATCGGCCCACTGGCCAATGCTTGGCTCCTTGGGCTTGTCCCCGGGCCAGCTTGCAGCGAGGCGCGAGAGCATCGGCGGCTCGGATGCCAACATCATCCTGTCGGGCGATCCGAAGCGTGTTCTGGAGCTGTGGGAGCAGAAGACCGGTCAGCGCGAGCCTGAGGACCTCAGTGCCAAGCTGCCGGTGATGCTTGGCTGCTGGACCGAGCCGTTCAACCGGCAATGGTATGAGCAGGTCAGCGGCGAGCGGGTCGTGTTTGCCGGCATGACCATGACCTGCCCGACCTATGGCTGGCGCACCTGCACGCTGGATGGGCTGGTGGAGCGAACGGGCGCCGTGTGGGAGGCCAAGCACACGGGCGCGTTCGTGAAGGGCGAGGAGGTGCTGGAGCGCTACATGCCCCAGCTCCAGCACAACATGGCGATCGCAAGGGTCGACCGTGCGATCCTGTCGGTCATCTACGGAAACCACAAGCACGAGGTGATGGAGGTTGCCGCCGACTGGCTCTACCAGCTCGATCTGCTTGAGGCAGAAGAAGCGTTCTGGAGCGCGGTGGTGGATGGCACGCCGCCGGTGGTGGTCGCCCCTCCCCCGCCGCCACGCGTGTTCGGCTCCCGCGAGATCTGCCTCCAGGGCAACAATGCCTGGGCAGCGGCAGCCGACGACTGGCTGCAGCACAGGACCGCTGCGAGGCTGTTCGGAGAAGCTGCATCCGCGATCAAGGGCATGGTTGATGACGATGTCGGACGAGCGTTCGGCCATGGTGTTGAAGCGAAGCGATCGAAGGCCGGTGCGCTGACCATCCGCGAGCTTGTGCCGTGAGCGGGGCCCTCGTGTACCAGGCGATCAGCGGCGTTGCTGCCGATCTTGCCAACCTCGGGCTGGCCAAGTCGATGATCAACACCGACGATGGCTATGGCTATCGCTCGATCGACCAGCTGATGAACCGGCTGGCGCCGATCCTTGCCGTGCGCAAGCTGTGCATCCTCCCCCGGGTGCTTGAGCGCAGCTCGGCCGAGCGCCGGCAAGGCGATGACCTCCTCACCAACGTCACGTTGAAGGTTGCCTATGACCTGGTCAGCCCGGAGGATGGCTCAAGCCACACCGTGGAGGTCTATGGCGAGGCCCTCGACCGCAGCGACAAGGCCACGCCCAAGGCGCTCACCGCTGCCTACAAGGCCGCCATGCTGCAGACGTTCTGCGTGCCGGTGGCCGGAATGGAGGATGCGGACGCAAGCTCGCCAAGGCTGAACGGCGCAGCTGCAACCAGCGCGGCAGCAACCATCAACGACACTGAGCCGCCGCAGGGCTGGCAGCAATGGTCAGCGGACATCACGGCGCTGATCGCCAGCTGCGAGAGCATCGAGGCACTGGAGCGGCTGCAACATACGCATCGGCCGCTGCTGCGGCGGCTCAGCCGAGCATGGCCCGAGCTCTATACCGAGCTTGGCCAGGCCTTTGCAGCACGCCGGAGCAACGTCGGGTCCACTGAGCCGAAGCCCAAAACGTCCGAACGCCGCTCCTCGCGTACACGTAAAGCACGGATCACCCCATCTACCCCTAGGACGAGCAAGGCCAATGGCCCGGCTGCCCCGCTACATTAAGCGCATCAGGGCGCCATCACCCGAGCGCTCCTGCCCCGCTCACCGCGCCTGGGTTCGCCATCACGCCTGCTCGGTCCCGGGCTGCGCCAACCACCCCTGCGAATGTGCTCACGTGCGCCGCGGCACCGACGGCGGCACGGCGCTCAAGCCCTCCGACCGATGGGTGATTAGCCTCTGCCCCGACCACCACATGGAGCAGCACCGGATCGGTGAACCGGCGTTCGAACGAAAGCACGGCATCTGCATGGCAGAGCTGGCGGAGGAGTTTGCGAAAAGGTCGCCGCACTTCAAACCGTCGGTTAGGAACCGCTCATAAGTCAGTGCCGCCGTTCGGATCACCAAGCGGTTTTCAGGCGGTTCAAACCGCTAATGATGGCTTGCATGCGAGAAGAACCCCGGCGCCTGCCGTCGGTAATCCGCAAAGTTAAACGTAGATGACCAGCAGACCTTCGCCCAGAACTCTGAGGTGCTGTATCCGCTCGGCGTTAGCCTGCTTACCAGCACCGATACTCAATGATGGCCACCTTGCTCAGTCTGGCGACTAGTCCGAGTTTCAATGCTTTGATGCCCTTGCAGATGCTCTTCGAGGCGGCAGACTGCGAGATCCAACGTAGCTCCAATGTCAGCAGGTGCATTCGCCCTGTCGAGCATTTCTAAACCGCGCTTCATTAGCCGCAAGGCTTTCGCGCACAGCCCAGCGCTGTCGCTGTTCTCACCGTTCATCGTCGTAACCCCGAGCAAAGTTTCGCGTGTTTCAACTCACGGTAGCGGCCGTAGCAACAGGCCCTTCGGGTATGTTCTACCCGAATATGCCCATTGTGAAAAGTTTCGTAAGAAGTTGTTAACCCTGAGGTGAAAGTTTCTCCAGGTCGGATCTGAACCCTTCGGAATAGGAGGTTTAAGTGCACCACACGTCGCGTTCGTTTTTGAACTCTCAAACCTTCGACGCAGACTTTATCCGTGAGAAGCTCTACGGGGCGCTGGACAGTGTGGACAGCATCGCCGCTCCCGAACCTGTGAAGGCGTGCCAGCCAACCGCAATTACCGAACAGGACATACGTCAGATCCTACGCGAGCGTCGGATGCGTGCGGAGCATTTCCCGGCTGACCTTTTCGCCGACCCGGCTTGGGACATGCTGCTGGACCTTTTTGGTGCCAGGCTCGGCCAACGTCGGGTTTGTGTCACGGCTGCCTGTGCTGGTGCAAGCGTGCCGCCAACAACGGCTCTCCGCTGGCTGGTGACACTCGAACAGAAGGGTCTTGTGAAGCGCTATCCTGACCCGCTCGATGCACGACGCACCTTTGTTGAGCTGACGGAACATGCAACTGCCTCCATGCACAGTTACTTCAGCTCGGTTGGTCGCTCCAGCAACCACTAGACAGCATCTTGCCCCTGCCGGTGAAACACCTGCCGGCAGAGCTCCTTACCTGAAGCAGCCCTGATGTGACCGAAACGGACCGGCTCGCTACTTCTAAGCAAGACAGGCTTTTCTAGCTTTCCTTAGTAAAGGGAGGCGAAAATGATGTCGATCGCACCAAGTGATGTGCCTCTTCGGCAACGTCAGCCAGACCGCCGAGCAGGAACTCGGCAGAAGCTTGTCCTGCGCATCGGACTTCTTGAGCTAGACGGCCGATCCATATTTTGCCTGGTAAAAAACATTTCGTCTGCAGGTGTTCAGATCAAACCGTACGGGCGAGTCGAGTTGCAGATACCTGTTGCACTGCGCGTAGGTGACGAAGACCCGATCGATGGAAAGATCGTCTGGATGCGTGACGGGCTCGCCGGCATCGAGTTCGACCAGAAACTGAATCCTCAGACGCTGCTACGCATTGGCCAGAAAATGGTCGCTCATAAGCGGAGGTCTGCACCACGAGTTGCAACTGGCTTACAGGCAAATGTCCGAACAGCCGGTTCGAGGCATTCAGTCACCGTCTGTGACCTATCAATGCTGGGCGCACGTCTTCGATCGACAAAGCCAATCGCCTTTGGCGAGCATACGATCCTCGAACTAGCTGGCTTACCCCAGTTTAGAGCATTCCTCCGCTGGTCGGATGGGAACGACTACGGGGTGTCATTTGAGACCGCGATGCCAATGCAAATCATCGCTGACCTGATTGCGGGTGATCAACAGATCAACTGATCCACTGCGGAGCGAAGTGCAGGGTCACGGAAACTGGGCAGTCGTCATTCGTGGAGCATGTCGCTCCTCTTCCTTATTGCCGCTGCGGCGACAGCAAGCGCTCCGAAGAACTCGGTGCAAGCAACTGCGACGATCCGGATTGTAAACGCCGCCAAGGTGACCGCGGAAATTTGGAAGTCGGCAGAACGACGGTCGCACCGCATCATCGTTGATGAGCAAGGCAAAATTCGGCGCGTAAGAACGATAGACTACGAGTAGCTGGGAAAGCCCGAATGCCCGCTTTCCACCCATTGCGGACGTTCCGCAGGTAGGCAAAAACAAGCCGCGCAGCATTGTCACGTAAGAGATCAACGAGCCCATGGCGTTTGATGCACCTCTAGCTCACCGAGTTCGCCGGGTCCTGTCTTCGCGGCATTCGCTGACCGAAAGAAAAATGATGGGTGCGCTATGCTTCATGGTCGACGGCCATATGGCCTGTGGGGTCACTGGATCGGCTCTGATGGTCCGCACCGGGCCTGACGCATACCTTGCAGCTCTAGCTGAGCCGGGCGTCAAACCAATGGAGATTGGCGGAAGACCGACCAAAGGGTTCGTTCTGGTAGATCAGAACAGACTGAAGTCCAACCAGTTGCTGAAGAAGTGGGTGCAACGGGGTCTGGACTTTGTCACTACCCTACCTTCAAAATGATCCCCTACCTTCAAAATGATCCGCCTAAGTAGCCCACCGGCTGTGGGATGCCCCCGCGCCGAATGTCGGCTTTCGACCCAAAGCAGACCTTGCGAACTGCCCGTCATTGGCAGCGATAGCGTAGCTTCTCCCCAGCAATCGTTATTGTGCCTTTGGCTGGGCTGCCGCCGGTGTAGTAGCAGCCGTCCTCTGAGAACCTCTTGCCGCGCCAGGTCCAAGAAATGTTGGGTCCGCCTTCTCCCGAAAGATGGCCGGAGAAAGTGACCCGCTCGCCACGGTCCAAGTCGCGGAGCTTCCATGTCTTTCGACCGTCCGAAATTGTCACGCCAACCACTCGGCTGTCGGCCCCGTTCACGATTTGAAGATTGCTGAAGTAGAGGCGCAGCCCGCGAGGCACATCGTCAATGCGACCAGTCCAATCACCCACGGCGAACTCTTCATTGCGCAGTGATAGCGAAAAGTGCGGATCAGCCAAATGTCCGCTTTTCACCCTCAGCGGGCGTTCAGCTTGAGTCTGCAATCGACCCATAGCGGACGTTCAGCCGTCCTAAGTTCGCCTATAGTGCCGTCTTCAGAACAGTGGTATTCTGAGGCTCACGATTAGCTCGGATCGTCTCGTCAACCTTGTAGGAGGTTTGAACATGATTGCCCGATCTCTTGCTTGCATGGCCTTTATCTCGGTTTCGACCGCTGCCATGTCCTATTTCTCCCCAGCCACCGAGGCACAGCCGGAGATTATCAATCCTCCTTTCGAGAACTTTCATTACGAGAAGATACTTCGGCAGGATTGGCAGACGTCCATCAACTACGCGCAGACCCTGCGCTTCGCCAATTGCGTCACGCGCATCGGCGGTCACGAAACGGTTTCCCACCCGCTCACCTTTTCGGCAGGGACGTCGCGGGAATGGGTCGCGTTGAACAAGGTCGCGCAGCGTTACGGCAGTTGCGCACCGGTTCTAGGTCGGGTCGATCCAGCGATCTTGCGCGGCGCGTTAGCCGAGGCGCTCTGGGAGAGGGAGCAGGTACTGCCCAAGGCTCCGGCCGGTGCGCCCACCGGAGCATATCTTGCCAGCCTGTTCGAAACCCTGCCTCACGGCGACACGCGCCACCGCTACTCGGACGTTCCGATGGCGTGGCTAGGCCGGTGCGCGGCCTTTACGATGCCTGACCGGTCGACAGCACTCGTGCGGTCCGAGCCGGGTTCTGTCGAAGAGAAAAGGGCAGTCGTCGACCTGATCGCAGCATCTGACCGGTGCGGGCTGCGACCGACCAACGTGTTGATCGACGTCTCGATCTACCGGGCGGCGGTCGCGGATGGTCTTTACCTCAGCAGCAATCTTCCAAACTAATCCGCGAGGACGCCGTCCTCGTAAACACTTTGTCCTGCCGGCTCGCTGTTCGTTAATGTCCGCTTTCCACCCGTTCCAGACGTTCGCGGAATGTCTGCAACCGACCCGTTGCGGACATCCGCTGTTGGCGACAACATAGCGTATGAGCACGCTCACCGTTGCTGGCCACGAGCTTCAGTTCTCAGACTGTCGAGAAACTGGTCAAGCTGGCCCCACAACATGCACTCTCTCAATTGACGGTGAGCCAGTCGTCCGCCGCTTCCTCTGGTGGTCATCCGAACCGCTACGGTTTCACCAGTCGCCACTCGAATACAACGGCGACATTCTCGTTCCTATGTGGGCGCTGACAAGCTTCTATCTTGTGCGCATCAACCCGCGAACGCTGACGCTTAAGAGGTTAAGCAGAGGCTTCGGCTTCATGCGGCTACTGCGCGTCGCCGGGGATGAAGCGGAGTTTTCGACTTGGTGGGACGACAGAGAGAAGCACATCGTCAAGCTCGCATGACCCTATGTCCGCTTTCCACCCATTGCGGACATTCGCTCACCGCATCAAAATACGCGGATGCTATATTTCGCCGTCAAGGCTGCGCTTTCTGGCATTCTTATTGCCATCATCTCGGAAGTGGCAAAGCGCTACCCCGGCTTCGGCGGGTTGATCGCGTCGTTACCGCTCGTTTCTGTTCTTGGCATGGTATGGCTGTGGCGCGACAATCCAGACGCCTCAAACATGGCCGCCCACGCTGAAGCAACATTTTGGTTCGTCCTGCCGTCATTGCCCATGTTTCTGTTGATTCCAGCCATGCTTCGCAATGGTTACAGCTTTTGGGTTTCGCTCGTTGTGGGATGCGCACTCACCATCTGTCTCTACAGCCTTACGGCATGGGCTGGCCCGCGCGTGGGAGTCCGACTTTAACGTCGGTTTCACCCAGCCCGCACGTCCGGTCACACCTGCTAATTTCCGTTGCTGGGTAACTTGAGGTTAAAAGATGGTGACCACAGCCTTTTGGAAGGCCTTGTACACACCCGGCCATGATGCCGCCTGTTTGGTTGAGGCTGATCATGGGTGGGTGCTTGAAGGGTGTGCGGTCTACCTCGCAGAAGGTCTGCCCACGGCTTTGAACTACCGTTTGAAGCTAACTGCAAACTGGGAGACCAAAAGCGGCTTGGTAAGAGGATATACTGGCGGCCAGCCAATTGAGCATCAAATCCGCCGAGATGCCGACGGCTGGCTGCTGAACGGGGTGCGACAGGACGGACTGCATGGCGTGAAGGACCTGGATTTCGGCTTCACTCCGGCAACGAACTTCGCTCAGCTCCGCCGCATAAACCTCGCCGTCGGAGACGAATGCAAGTTTGCCGTCGCCTGGATGGACGTAGACAGTGCCACCCTTCAGCCGCTGCCCCAAATCTACAAGCGGCTGTCGAACCGGAGCTATGATTACAATTCGCCCCAAGGCCCATATCGAGCTACGCTTGAGCTTCAGCCAAATGGCTTTGTCAGCTTGTATCCCAACTTGTGGCAAGCAGAGCCCAGCTAACGTCGCTTTTTACCCAAAGCGGACGTTCGCCGAAGGTCTGCGCTCCATCCAAGGCAGTTATTCAAGGTGCCGACCACTGAGATGAGAATGCACCGGTTCGGAGCCACATGTAAACGTTCCAAAGACAGTCCACCTCCAAGGCTTCCCACAGGGAACTACCGGGGGGTATGTCCATGGGTCATCTTCAAGGCCGAGGTTACAAGCCGAGGGAGCCTCGTCGAAAGGTTCTGATCAAAGCCAGGATGCGGGCAGGGTCCGCCTGGTCCGACGTATGCCTGCTCAACATGTCGTCGCGAGGCATGTTGATGCAGGGGTCAGTTGCCCCAGCGGAGGGCACATACGTTGAAGTCAGGCGCGGCCGCCACGTCATCATCGCCCGCGTTGTCTGGACAAAAAAGCACCGGTTCGGAGTTCGCACCCAAGATGCGCTGGCAATTGATGCGATCGCAAGTGAGCAAGATAACTCCGAGACTTCAGATGCCCCCAAGAAGCACGTCTACCGGCGGAGCGACGAGCAGTCCCTCGCAACTCAGCTTCGCTCGATCGGCACCAGAAAAGTAAGCTTCTGGGCCGGGCGATTGAGTTCTGCTTCGTTGTCGTTGCAGGCCTCGGCCTTGCTTTCATTTGCGCAGACTCTGTTCACGCGACGGTATCGAAACCGCTCTCGGCCATAACGGCTGCTTTAAGGTAAGTATGATGGGTCGGCCTCTACGCCATTTCCGCACCAAAGTGGACAGAAGCGTAAGATGCCGTGAACCGAGGCTTCCGTAGAGACGAGTTGCGCCACCTGATCGCGCCCTTTGCTTGAAGGCCTAATCAACCCACTCGCGTCGGAGGTCCGCTTTTCCACCTCTTGCGGACACGGGGGCGATTGGCCGAAACGGTTCCTACCCACAGTTGGACCCAAAATGGCTTGATCGCGTTCACTGTCCCGATCTTGGCCAGCAACGGCTCACACAATTGCTGCACCAAAGCCAACCTAGCTACTGATCATCCAAACATTTGCTCGGGTGTTTCATGAAAACCGTTGAAGACAAGTTGCACGAGGCTCTTGCCTTGATGGAGAGCGCGTTAGCGCTGTTGGACGAAGCCGACGAAGCTCTCGACGTTGCTGCTCATCTCGACCTCGCTGTTCATCGTCTCCGTGAGCTTATGACCTCTTCGCCGCTGTGAGCCGGTTCACAATGCAGCTTGCGGCTGCTTAAGGGCAAATTCGCGAACTTCGGTTAAGTAGCGATGCATTGCTTCTCTTGCTGCAGGCTCAAGATCAACGAGACTGCTAATAGCACTATGAGCAGGAGGCACGCAGCGCACCCATTTCTCTTGCTCCAAGTACCTTAACCATCGGCTTGTGGTTGACCTTGGCAGATCGCTGACTTCGCGCAGGTCTTCAGTCGCCGTTGCGGAACCGCTCTTCTCGCGAAAATAGATCTCGAGGAGCATGTCCCATGCAGCTTCTGGAATAGAAGTTCCGAAGTGCTCCCGTCTGACCTTTCGGAGCTCCCGGATGGCACGGGCAACTTCAAAAAGAGCAAACTCGGGAAATATTGCAGATCTATCGGCTAAGGCGACCTCTAGAACACGAGAGCTGCCAATGATCTGATTTGACCCCGATGCGCCTGCGTCATGCGGGCTCGGCTGATCTTGGTCGGCGTTCATAAACACCTCGTCAGAAGACGCTTACCGCAGATGCTGCGGCTGCCCACACCAACGTCAACCGCTCAAACGAGGAACCCATACGAAATGGCTCAGTTCCTTCAAGTTCAATATGTTACCGCTACCAACTTAAATTAGGTTACTTAAGGCGGTTCCAGTCAGTGCGGCCGCTGTAGGTAAACGTCCGCTTTCCACCCGAACACGACATTCAGAGAAGGTCCGCTCTCGACCCAAAACAGACATTCGAGTCTCAATATTGCTTCTGGTCGAGCCACGATACTTAGGGTAGCCTTAGGTCCACGATAGCTCGGATCGTCTTATCGACCTTTGAGGAGGTATGACCATGCTTACCCGATCCCTAGCTGGCCTGACACTGATCCTGCTTTCCAGCGTCGGAATGGCGCAAACGACGATCCAGCGCGAGGCGCCATTCGAGTCCCGCCACCCCTATGATAACCCCTCACGTAGGGGCCAGCCGGAACTTTTCGACTTTAGGCAAAAGGAATCGGTCTTTTACGAAAAGGCCCTTCGCCAGGACTGGAACACCGCTCTGACCTACATGCAAACGCTGACCTTCGCGACTTGCGCAATGCGAGTCGGCGGCGGTCAGAAAGCGGTTGCCTCATCATTGAAGCATTCCGCCGGGACATCGTCCGAGTGGGTTGCGCTGAACCGACTTGCAAAACGCTATGCTAGCTGTGCCCCGACCATCGGCCGGGTCGATCCAGCGGTGTTACGTGGCGCGGTCGCCGAAGCCATGTGGAAGTCAAACAGCATCGTCCCGCAAGCTGCCACGTCTACTCCCACCGGGGAATACCTGGCCGGCCTGTTTGAGATTCAGCCCCGCGGCGATGTTCGCAACCGCTTCGAGAACATACCCATGTCATGGCTGGGGCGCTGCGCTGCCTTCGCAATGCCTGACCAGTCGGCCGCCCTGCTGAAGTCCAATCCCGGTTCACCGGAAGAAAAAAGCGCCACGGCAGCGCTTATAGCGGCATCGGACCGCTGCGGTTTGAAGCCAAGCGAGCTGCCACTAGATGTTGCCACCTATCGCGCAGCCGTAGCCGACGCTCTTTACCTCAGTAGCCTTCAGGCAAGATGATGGCCTGCAATCGCTAACAGCCGGGGCGTCCGTCGAATGTCCGCTTTCCACCCAGAGCAGACCTTCAGCTAAAGCCTGATCGGGAGGACAAAGACTCATTGGTGCTTCAGATCGCCTCCAAGCTGGATCAAGTGATAAGAGTTCTTGAACCACGCTCCTCCCAGTTGCCGAGCTCAAGATGAGGATTGGTGGATGAGTCGGGTCGGCGCATTGATGCAGAGCGCACAAAGGTCACGAATCATCTCTCGTCTGAAACGTGTCGGTGGCAACGTGTCCTTGCTGGAGGCGTCTGGCGGGTCAGTTGGGGATAGTCGCCGCCACCCGAGAGCTAGCGTCGCACTCGCGGCGGTGATGCATCAAGGCGCGACTCAGTCGTCGGTGACTATCGCGAACATCTCGCCGGCCGGTGCGATGATCAAGACGGCTCATGAGCTGAGTTCCGGCTGTAAGGTTCACCTCGTTCGGGGGGACTGTTTTCGGAAGCCACCGTCATTTGGTCGTCAGCCGGCTCCTGCGGCCTTCAGTTTGCCGAAGACATAGAGGTTGGTGCCTGGGTCATGCCGCTGAAGGCTGTAGGACAAAGGCGTGTAGATCAGATTGTGGCCGCGTTGAGAAATGCTGGGTCAGCAAGAGGCAAGTTGCCGGAGCAGTTAGAAACACGCTCACCTTCTCGAAGATCTGAGGACCTCGAGATCGTGCATAGGCTCTTGGAGGATTTAGAGCAGGACCTTTCCTCCTCCGCTGAAACGCTCAGGTCACATTATGGGACGATGCCAATTCTGAAGACTGCGCAGCAGCTACTCGCTGCTCCGGAGCTGGAACAGCAATCGAGATATCAGTTCATCGACAGCCTCGGCGAGATCTTCGAATGCATAAGAGAGCTTGAGGATGAGCTAACTGCATGCACGGACACCCTCGTGCGGCACAGCTACAAGTTGCAGCACCTGGACCTTGCTATGCAGATGTTGACGGAGGTCTCGGCTGAAGCGCTGAACAGCGACGATGACACGTCAAAAACCCCTAGATTGCACAACCTTCGAACAGCATGTGAGCACGCACTGACCCTCCAGTGAGCTAAGAGCAGCGCCCCGGTGGCCGAGTTAATGGTTCGATTCGGAGCTTTGCTTCACTCTCCCGTAGCTCCGCGCGGCCCACCCTTCCCGGGGAGGCCAAAATGCAGACGCTAAAGGAGTGCAGAGCACTTTATCAAAAGCCTCGGGAAGCACGGCGGCGGGTACTGCTTCCCGCTCGTATGAAGCAGGGTGTCAGCTGGACGGACGTGTGCATTCGCAACATGTCGTCCAAGGGACTTCACCTCCAGAGCAGCTCACCACCACGTGCAGGTTCTTACGTAGAGCTGCGCAGGGGTAGCCACGTCATTGTGGCTAGAGTTATCTGGGCCAAGGAGCAGGAGTTCGGCGCGCAAACCCAAGACCCGCTGCCTCTTGATGACATCATTCAGAACCGCTCCTGCGCGCATGCCAAGACCGAATTGGGCGAAGAAGCGGATCGGAGGTCCGTCCCACGGCATAGCACCGCCCAAGCACACGAGCTCAGCCGAAATTTGTCCTCTGCAATCCAGTACGGTTTTTTGGCGGTGGTCGCACTCTCGCTTGCTGGGGCGGCGGCCGCTGCCGTCCGCACCGCCTTTGCATCCCCTCTCTCCGCGATAGCCGAGAAGCTACAGGCTCTGGACGTCTAAGTTGACGCCGTAAGTTTGACTTACACCCCCGGTGTTCGCCGACGTCCAGTGCTTACCTTTGCGGGCTTGCTTGCCATGGCCCCGATGAAGGTGTTACACGCTTATACTCAGCTCGTGATCGATTGTCTTCGAGCTGATTGATGCGCAGATTGGAAGCATCATCCAACAATCGGTAAGTACGCCAACTGCCTACTGCGCTCCGCCGAGAAGTAGGAGTAGCGCATTACCTTGGGGCTCGAGCCACATCGTCAACTGACCGCGGCAGAACATCAGTGAGGACGGACTGCGAGGAACTACGCGGCTGAACTGCTCGCCGAGTGAACTTGTGGTAATATGCTGCGGAAGCGAAGAGGTGCTATTAACGGTGGTGTGGAACGGCCACTCACTACTTGGCTTGAATTCGTCCGGCCGCTGCTCGACCTTGAAGTTGATGCCCACTTAGAGCGTAGTCATGCAATTGCTGACCTTCGCTAATGTAGTCGCCGACTAAGTTATATCGGGGTTCGAACGCCATCTGACTCACAAACGAGCACAAGCGAAGCTCGTGACCCAAGGTCTTGATAACGCCAACAAGCGTTAACGACGTTTGATGCTTTCGCGGCCCCCCTACCCTGACCTGATGGCGTGCGACCGAACAACGGACAGCTGGGTCCGGCGCCCCTCAACTCAGACCATCACGAATTAATGGCTCAGGGGAGCAGACGCCTGCAAACTCCGGACACTGGCATCTAGGACAGTGTTGCCGACTTCCAGATGCTCTTTCAGGTGGCAGATGCTCCAGTCCACATGCGCCCCAATGTGAGCTGGTGCATCATGCGCGTCGATCAGCGCAAGCGCCGCTTCCAGATACTGTATCGCATCGACCAAATCGCCGCTGATTAAAGAGCCCATGGTTTTCCCCTGATTTACCGCCGCACTCAAAATCCGACGTGCGTGACTTAGCAGCCAACCTGTGCCCCGGAGCTGCTAGATGCCTCCATAACGAAGCAATCATGAAAGAAGCATTTACCTAAATTTGAAAGTAGGTTCATATTCGAAACTGCTTGGTCAACATTGGAGGCCGGAATGAAGCATGACCTTGATAAGTTGAGTTCAGACCAGCCCCCGTTCGCTCCGGTTCAGGAGGTCCGGGAGAAGCTCCACTCCGTATTGTCGGTTCTAGAGACTTTGACACCGGCACCTAAATACAGCGGAGATCCCAAGGATCGTCCCACTGAGCAGCACATTGGCGCGATCCTTAAAGCACGCAGGAACCGCGATCGCCACTTTCCCGCGCACCTGTTTGCGGATCCGGCATGGGACATGCTGCTGGAACTTTACTCTGCGCACCTCGGCCAGCGTCGATTGTCGGTAAGCAGTCTATGCGGTGGCTCTGGCGTTCCACCGACGACGGCTCTGCGGTGGATCACAACGCTGGAGAAGAGTCAGCTCATCGTTCGGCGAAATGACCCCTATGACGGTCGGCGGGTTTTCGTTGAGCTTTCATTCACGGGCGTGGAGGCGATGGACGCGTACTTCCAGGCAAACTCGATCGCCTCAATTTAATATTACCGAATGCATCGGAGAGTTGTGCCGTCCCCATCTTGGAATGATGGTGTGCGATCATTCGACTGACAGCTGGGGCGCGCGATGATCACCAAGGGCTTGTACAAGGATGTAGACGAAGAGGCTGGCGAGGTCGTCTTCATGGACTGGGGAAGCATCCAAACGTTTCAAACCTTCATGCCCCGCCAACATTATGAAGCAAGCGGGCTACCTCCGCCTTTTGAGGAACTACCAACCTACCAAGAGTATCGGAGGCAGTCGGCCAGCCATCGAGGTTAAACCTTAGATGCTCAGCTTATCCCACGCTTCGTCTGCTCGCGCATGTCACGAACGCCTTGCTCTAAACCGTCCAACATCAGGTCACGTCTAAGGCCGATCCGCTCCAGTTGAGCGATGAGGTTTGCGACGTGCGTGGCGACCGTGCGCCTCACGTCAGCTTCAATGTCATCCATGTTTAGCTCCGGCGTATGCTGCGTCACCGCACCTCGTTGCTAGCGGTCGCCCGGCATGGGAGCAATCTCCGCCCCCTTTTTGGCGCATAGC
This sequence comes from Sphingomonas piscis, assembly GCF_011300455.1. Taxonomy (NCBI): domain Bacteria; kingdom Pseudomonadati; phylum Pseudomonadota; class Alphaproteobacteria; order Sphingomonadales; family Sphingomonadaceae; genus Sphingomonas; species Sphingomonas piscis. The sequence continues at coordinate 2,480,050 of NZ_CP049869.1, read as the reverse complement.
GAGCATCTTGAATGCCCAGACGTGGAAAGCGGCAGAGCGCCGCTCGAACCGCATCATGGTTGATGAGCAAGGCGGAGCCCAGCGGGTTAGAACGATAGATTTACGAGTAGGTTAAGCTAGGCGCTGAATTCCCGTCTTTTGTCCGTTGCAGACATTCAGCGCCTTAGCCGTTATCCAAACGCGGAGGCATTGCCGCTTTCTTGCGATATTCAGACGATCGGCTTCTCCTCGCCTGTCGACGCTTAAGGTCGGTGCGCTCGAAAATCTGCGGCTCATTGTTTGACGCCAAAACGCAGGAGTCGAGATCGTCGCGATTACGGTTCGACCTATCCCGACATTCACTGCCCAACATCAGCCACTGTTCGATGTTCTGGTGGATGTAGTCAGAAATCAGAGCAAGCACCCAGCTCCCACACAGTAGAGGGAGCACCCCGGACGACCAGACAGACACCCGTGTCCTGGTCGACCGGATCCTGATCCATAGCGATCGTTCAACTCGGCCGCGGCAAACGAGCGTTCGAACGAAAACACGGCATCTGCATGGCAGAACTCGTGGGGGATTTTGCGAGAAGATCGCCGCACTGGGCGAAGCTGCTCTGACCAGCCCCACGGAAGCTAATCGTCGCCCTGTTATGGCGAACAGACACCCTGTTCGTGGCGATTAAAGCGCCTGTTATGGCGATTTAGAGCCCTGTTCCGGCGAATAACAGGAGAACGCGTGTTTTAGGCTTGGAAGTGGCTGGAAACTGGGACTTCTCAGGCCTTATCGAGATCCCCGCCGGTTAAACAATCCTGTTCTAACAGCCGAAACGCGCAAATATCCCTGTTATTGCCCCTTTACTTGTTAGCTATCAGCAGCACCTTGGACGAAATTTGGAATCGCGCCAGCTTAGTTCAGCGGTGAAAGCAGGCTGAAGCGAGGGATGGCGATGTCGAACGTGCCGCCATCCTCGTCGACCATATGGTAAGCGCCGACCATTGACCCGGTCGGCGTATCGAGCGGGCAGCCGGACACATAGTCGTAGCTGCCACCCGGCGGGATCAGCGGCATCTCACCGACGACCCCTTCCCCGTGCACCTCGTGCAGGTTGCCGCGCCCGTCGCTGATCTTCCAGGTGCGCGACAAAAGCTGCACCGCCTTCTCCGATCCATTCTCCACCCTTACGTGGTAGGACCAGAACCACCGCGCGGCGGCCGGGCTCGACTGTTCCGAAAGATACGCCACGGCGACACGCACCGTGATGCCATTGGTGACAGCGACGTTGGGAAACAACATGGCAAGCGGATCGGCGAAGCTCATGACGCCTAGCTAGGCACCCCCGCCCCGCTCGGCAACGGGATTGTCGCCTAAGCCGGACGCGCGCCCGATGCGGTCCACCAGCCGGCTCCTCGCCTCAAGGATCGGCGCGGCCCGGTCGGTCAGCAGGTCGCGGGTCAGGAAGTGCCCGCTGAGCCGAAGGCCGTCCAATATGTCTCGCCAGCTTCCGACTCCCCCTGCCCGGACGAAGCCCGGAAGAGGCAGCAGCCGGTCGCCATAGGGCTGTGCCTCCGCTCGGTTCACGGCGCGGCCGGACCGCGGACTGACCGCGACCAGGTCCTCCTGCGATCCGCTTAGCGCGCAGCTGTCGAGGTCCAGACCGAAGCCAAGCTCGGCCAGCAGCAACAGCTCATATCGGACCAGGGCTGCGCCCCACCCGCTTGCCGACGGGGCAGCCTCGATCGCGCTCAGCAGCCCGTCCAGTGCGGCATGGAGCCGCGGGTAGGGCTGCGCTTCGGGGAGAGCCGTGGCGGCCAGAACCGTTGCCCACTCGATCGCGGCGGCAGGCAGCGGCTCGCTCATCAACAGCGCCCGGCTGTGAACCAGTTCCACCTCCGCCTGGGCGAGTTGTCCCTCCGTGCGTGCCCGAAGGCGGGCCTGAACCACGTTGCCCGCCAGCAGCACGGGTCGCATCCGCCGCCCCCTTGCACCACGCACATAGGCCGCCTGCAGGCCATCGCGCGGGGTCATCAGCCGCACCACTGCGCCATGCTCGCCGTGAGCCCGAAGGCCGCAGACGATGGCGTCGGTCTCGATCAGCACCGGTCAGCCGCGCGGATGGAAATAGTCGTAGATCTGTCGCGCCATCGCGCTGCTGATCCCGGGCGCGCGCTCCAGATCCTCCAGCGCGGCGCCCTTCACGGCGCGCGCGGTTCCGAAGTGCATCAGCAATGCCCTCTTCCGGTTAGGTCCGATGCCCGGCACCTCGTCCAAGGTCGAGGTGGTGAGGCTTTTCGCGCGCTTGGCGCGGTGGGTGCCGATGGCGAAGCGGTGCGCCTCGTCGCGGAGCCGCTGCAGGTAGAAGAGCAATGCCGAGTTGGTGGGAAGGGTCAGCTCGCGCCCGCTCGGGAAGTGGAATACCTCCCTGCCCTCGCGGCCATGGTGCGGGCCTTTGGCTAAGCCGACCACCGGGATGTCGTGGACTCCGGCATCCTCCATGATCTCCAGAACCGCGTTGAGCTGCCCCTTTCCGCCGTCGATCAGCAGCAGGTCGGGCCACTCCCCGCTCTGCC